>JBMTDJ010000010.1:0-43831 GCA_049431945.1 Candidatus Nanopelagicales bacterium
GGGGCTGTCGATTCTGAGATCGCCCGGTGGCTAAGCGCCTATCCCGCGCCGGATATTGACTACCGGGATGTGTCCGCGGTGCGCGCGCTCTACAACGCGTACATGAGCGAAGGTGCGGGTCCGGCCCCCCGATGGTCCCGCGACGATGTCGAACTGTGCCCCATCGACCTCGGAGGAATCGACGCCCTGATGTGGCGCCCGCGCGACTCGTCTGATGCCCTCCCGACTGTGCTGGCGCTGCACGGCGGCGCCTTCATCGTGGGCGGTCCTCTCGGGGCTGAACGCATAGCCGTACCGCTTGCGGCTGACCACGACATCTGCACGGTGAGCATCGCCTATCGGCTCGCGCCCGAGCACCGCGCTCCAGCAGCACGCGATGACGCGCGCCAAGCACTGGAGGAACTGCGATCGCTCCCGGGCGTCGACACCGACCGCATCGCCGTCTATGGCTCGAGTGCGGGAGCCTCCCTTGCGGCGGGGCTTGCTCTCTATGCCCGGGACCGCGGGTGGCGGATTGCCCTGCAGTCCCTTTCGTGTCCGGCTCTGGACCACCGGTGCGCCAGCAATGAAGATCCGACGCACTCGATGGCGGGCACGTCGCCCACACTGCGGCGTGAGTCGGTGGAGGCCATGTGGCAGCACTATCTAGGCGCACAGTCACCCGATGAGCAAGAACTTGAGTATGTCGTCCCCGCGCTTGCGGCGGATCTGTCTGGCGTGGCGCCGGCGCACATCACGGTGGCCGAGCACGACGTGCTGCGCGATGAAGCAGTGGCGTACGCGCAGCGCCTCGGGGACTCTGGCGTATCGGCGCAACTCGATCTCTACCCGGGTGCCGTGCACGGCTTCGATGGCCTGCTGCCCGACAGCACACTCGCGCGAAGCGCAATCGAAAAGCAGGTCGAGGCTATAGCGACGGCGTTGGTGAGGGAGTAGGGATGATGGTGGTTGGACAATTCGCGGAGAAGAATCCCTCGACGACGTCAACACTCTCGACGAATTCCTGATCTCCGAACTGCGTCTCAGCCTCAGCGGCCAGCGGTGGGAGATCCCCGTTGCCACCGATGACGTCGCGCACACGCTCGGAGAACCGCTGCGACACAGCGACGAATCCCTGCGCCTCGGGAGGGAGCCCAGGCAGTTGATCGACGATCGCCCGTGAGGAGAGACCGAACGAGACGGCGGCCGGCCCGGCGGAGGCCGCGTCGTTCGCCTCCAGAGCCGTGACCATGTCGCGGAAGGACACCGAGTAGTCAGCGATCGACTGAGCAGCCGCCGCGCAATCAATCGTGATGTTGTCGGCCGGGGAGAGTGTGGACCCGGAACTTCCGCAGCCGGCGAGAAGAAGGGCGCATGCTCCGACGATCACCGCGCGGCACTTCATCCCGGCACTCTAGGCGGCGCCGGGAGCCGAGGCGACGGGAGATATGCGTCTTGGTGCATACGCGCCGGTGATGAGGCAGATTCCCCTAGGTTCGCTTCAACGAGCCCGACTACCTACGGAGTGCCCAGTGTCTGAAGCAAATCCCGGCGTCCTGCCCGGCGCGGAGCCCTTTGAGACCAACAAGACTCTTTCCATCATCGCGATCGTGGTCGGGGTCGTCACCTGTGGTTGCCTCACCCTGCTCTTCGGGATCCTCGGGCTGGTCTTCGCCAACAAGGCGCAAACGCTGTGGAACGCCGGCGACGTCACCGGGGCTAACAGCGCGGCTAGCTCGGCGAGGATCTTTGCGATCATCGGCTTCGTCCTCGCGGTCCTGTGGCTCGTCTTCGCGCTCATCGGTGGGGCTGCCGGCTTCATCTCAGTCCCCTTCAGCAACTAGGCGAGGGTTCGTTGCACGTCGATCTCGGCGGGGACCGGCGCCTTCAGTACCTCATCGCCGGCGATGGTGATGCCCTGCTCGTGTATCACCACGGCACTCCGGCGGCCGGGCCGATCGGCTCGTCAATCGTCGATGCAGCCGGAGCAGCGGGCTTCACGGTGGCCGAGTTGGTGCGCCCGGGCTACGGCGAGTCGACCAGGCAGGAAGGCCGAACGGTCGCCGACGTGGTCCCGCTCGTCGAGGCGCTTGCCGACCACCTGGGCTTCGACCGCTTCGTGACGATGGGCTGGTCGGGCGGTGGCCCCCATGCGCTCGCTACCGCTGCTCTCCTTCCTGGGCGCTGTGCGGCGGCCATGTGCCTGGCCAGCGTGGGTCCCTTCGGGGAGCCCGATCTGGTCTTCCTCGCCGGCATGGGAGAGGACAACATCGCGGAGTTCGGTGCGGCGCTCGCGGGTCCGGACGACCTCGCGGCCTTCCTGCGAGGTGCTGAGCCTGGCCTGCGCGAGGTCACCGCGGCTGACGTGATCGATTCGCTGCGGTCATTGCTGCCAGCGGTCGACCAGGACTACCTCACCGGCCGCGAGGCGCAGGAGATGGCGGACGAACTCCGCTGGTCCCTCGCTCACGGCATCTGGGGCTGGTTCGACGATGACGTCGCGTTCACCCGGCCTTGGGGCATCGATCTCACTTCCATCGTCACGCCGGTTCAGATCTGGCAGGGCACCGACGACCTCATGGTTCCCTTCGCCCACGGGGAGTGGCTTGCTGAGCACGTACCTACGGCTGACGCGCACCTGGTCACGGGGCAGGGGCACCTATCCCTTGCCGCGCAGGCCCTCTCGCCAGGTTTCCTAGCGATGAAGGAGTCGCTGCAGAACCAGCGGTGAGCGCCCTGGACGAAGGCACCCCCTCAAGTCGCTCGATCCCTCACGGGAAGGGACGATAGGTCCGTGACCAGCACGGACGTCCTCGTCGTCGGAGCCGGGCCTGCAGGCTCGGCAGCCGCCGCATGGTGTGCACGGGCGGGCCTGGACACCGTGCTCCTCGATGCCGAGGAGTTCCCTCGGGACAAGCCCTGCGGCGACGGCCTGACCCCGCGCGCGATTGCCGAACTCGATGCCCTCGGCCTGGCGCCATGGCTCGAGGGCCGCGCGCGCAATCGGGGGCTGCGTGCTGCCGGTTTCGGCCAACTTCTCTATCTCCCGTGGCCGGGAGGCAATTTGCCCGACTACGGCGGAGCAGCACCGCGTGTCGAACTTGATCACGCCATCAGGCAGGTTGCCCTCGATGCGGGTGCGCAGCCGATCGAGGGCGCGCGTGCTGTCGACGTCACCCGTTCCGGCGATCGAGTCTCATCTGTCAGCGTGAAGACGCGCGAGGGAATTCGTGAGATTGCGTGCCGCCGGCTTGTCGTCGCGGATGGGGCGCGATCGCAACTCGGCCGTTCCCTGGGTCGCGAGTGGCATCGAGATACGGCATACGGAGTCGCCGCTCGCGGCTATGTGAAGTCCGGACGCAGCGATGATGAGTGGATCTCGTCTCACCTGGAACTCCGCGACGATGAGGACCGCATCCTGTCGGGATACGGATGGATCTTCCCGCTGGGAGACGGCGAGGTGAATATCGGAGTGGGGACCCTCGCCACAGCAGAGCGGCCCGCGGATATCAACCTGAGGTCGCTGCTGAACTTCTACGCCGACTCGCAGCGCTCCGACTGGGAACTTCATGACGACGTACGTGCTCCGTGGTCTGCACTCCTTCCCATGGGTGGAGCCGTGAGCGGGGTCAGCGGTCCGAACTGGGTCCTCGTCGGTGACGCGGCCGGATGCGTCAATCCGCTCAATGGAGAGGGCATCGATTACGGTCTCGAGACTGGCCACCTCGCTGCTCGGGTGATCGCCTCGCGCGGGCCTAGTTATGACCTCTCGACGATCTGGCCCGGCCTGCTGCGCGAGCGGTACGGAGAAGCATTCTCCATCGCTCGACGCCTTGCCGGCCTGATCACCGTGCCGGGGCTGCTGGCCACGCTCGGTCCGGTGGGCATGCGCTCGCAGATCCTCATGACCATCGCCTTGCGCGTCATGGGCAACCTCGTGACGCCCGGCGACCGCGATGCCACGGCCCGCATCTGGCGTCTCGCGGGTCGCGCGTCCGTGCGTCTCGACGACCGGCCTCCCTTCAGCTGATGACGACCGTCGCCGTCACCGGAGTCGCCGGATTCATCGGTGACGCGATCGCTCGTCGCTATGCCGACGACGGTGCCGTGGTCCGGGGCCTTGATCGCCGCCTTCCGGATCCGGACGATCCACTGACTCCTGATGCTGATCCTCGGGTGGACTACCTCGTAGGTGACGTCACGAAGCCCGCTGACCTTCGCCGCCTCGTGGGCGGGGCGGACATCGTGGTCCACACGGCCGCCATCGTGGCCGAGTCCGGCAACTGGGCTGACTTCGACCGTGTCAACGCGCAATCCCCGCGCTGGGCTGCGCTCGCGGCCCGAGATGCGGGTGTCCGCTCCTTCGTCCACCTGTCCAGCGTCATGGTGCATGGCTTCGACTTCCCCTCGGGCGTCAGCGAGGACGGCCCTCTCGATCACGCGGCCAATCCCTATTGCGCGACGAAGATCCGCGCCGAGCATCAACTACGGGACATCGATGTGCCCGGTGAGTTCGCGGTACACATCGTGCGCCCAGGGGATGTGTACGGCCCGTATTCGACGCCGTGGATCGTCAGGCCTGTGCAGCACATGCGCGACCGCACCTTCCTCTACGTCACCGGATCGGTGATCAATCACGTCTACGTCGATAACCTCGTCGATGCCATCCAGGCGGTCGTTGCGGCGGGCGATGCCCTCAGCGGCGTGCCCGTGACGGCGACCGACGGGCCGGCTACTCCGGCCCGTGACTTCTACGGCTACTACGCGGATCTGCTCGGGATGAAATTCGCGCCATCCGTGCCGGGCTGGCTGGCGGAGCCGGCCGTTGGTGGTCTCGCCACCCTGCTCCCCGAAGGTCTGCGACGTCGATTGGACCTGGATCGTCAATCCATCCGCTATCTGCGACGGAGCAGCGCCTATGACACTTCACGCCTTCGTTCGCTTGGATGGGCGCCTCGCGTGGATCTCAGCGAGGGCCAGGAGCGCACTGCGGCGTGGCTACGACAGGTGAACCTGCTCCCCGCGACGTAGGCTCGAGGCATGGAGTTGCGGCAGTCCCTCACCCCAGGCAGGCGCGGGATGCTCGTGCGTCTCACGGCGGCAGATGGCATGCGACCCGCTCTCCTGGATGCGCTGCATCGCTATAGCGACGGTCTCGACGAGGAGCCCGGTACCGAGGTCTTCATCGTCCATGTCGATCCCGATGACGCCAACATCGTGTGGCTCTATGAGGTCTTTCACGACGATGATGCGCAGAACGACCATCGCGCGGCCGAGGGCTTCGCAGAGTTGATGTCCGAGCTGCCCGACATGCTCGGCTCGCCTCCCGCGATCCTCCGCCTGGATCCCTTGCGGATGTCACTGCAGGAGCAGGTGCTCAGCGAGGACCTGACCTTCTGATCGGCTGACTCAATCGCCCTCGGGGATGTTCACCTGTCCGTAGGATTTGTGCGTGCGCTACCTCGTCACGGGCGGTGCGGGCTTCATCGGCTCCCACTACGTCCGAAGCCTGCTTGACGGCAGTCTGCCGACCGAGGTCTCGAGCGTCCTGGTGCTGGACAAGCTCACCTACGCGGGCAACCTAGCCAATCTCTCGTCCGTGGCAGACGACCCGCGATATGCCTTCGTTCAAGGCGACATTTGCGACGGAGCGCTGCTCGATGAGGTGGTCCCCGACCACGATGTCGTGATCAACTTCGCGGCCGAGACCCACGTCGACCGGTCGATTTCAGGTCCGCAGGACTTCGTCGTGACCAATGTCGTCGGCGCCCAGTCGCTGCTGGACGCCTGCCGCCGGCACGGCACCCCTCGGGTGATTCACATCGGCACGGACGAGGTCTACGGCTCCATCGAGCACGGCTCGTGGACCGAAGACTCGCCCTTGGAGCCCAACTCCCCATACGCCGCATCGAAGGCCGCCGGTGAGTTGCTCGTTCGCGCCTATCACAGGACCTACGGCCTGAATGTCTCGAGCACCCGCTGCTCCAACAACTACGGGCCCTACCAGTACCCCGAGAAGGTCATCCCGCTCTTCGTCACCAACCTCATTGATGGCCTCAAGGTCCCGCTCTATGGCGATGGTCTCAATGTGCGCGACTGGCTTCATGTCGATGATCACGTTCGCGGGATCCAGACCGTCGTAGAGCGCGGCGATGCGGGTGCGGCGTACAACATCGGTGGTGGAGTCGAACTCACCAACCGGGACTTGACCGAACGGATCCTGGCCCACATGGGCCGGGAGTGGCAGACAGCCGTCGAGCAGGTCCCCGATCGACTGGGCCACGATCGTCGATACAGCGTGGACGACAGCCGACTGCGCGCCCTCGGATATTCGCCGTCACGGAACTTCGACGAGGCCATCGACGAGACGATCCACTGGTACCGCGACCATCCCGAGTGGTGGCGGCCACTCAAGGGAGCCGCATGAGCCTGCCCGTCGACGAGAAGACCTTCTTCGGGCAACCGCGCGCATTAGCCACACTCTTCTTCACCGAGATGTGGGAGCGCTTCTCCTTCTACGGCATGCGGGCGATCCTCGTCCTCTATCTCATCGCGCCGCCCGATGGTGCCACCGTGCCCGGCGGTGGCCTGGGCTTCAACGATGCCGATGCGGCGGCGATCTATGGCACGTACGTCTCGTTGATCTATCTGCTGCCGCTCGTCGGAGGTTGGGTCGCCGATCGGCTGACGGGTCCGCGCAAGGCGGTGCTCATCGGCGGCATCGTCATCGCAGCGGGGCACTTCCTCATGGCGGTGCCGCTCGAGGTGCTCTTCTGGAGTGGCCTGCTTGTCATCGCCGTCGGCACCGGACTGCTCAAGCCCGGCGTGAGCACGATGGTCGGTGGCCTGTACGCGCCGGGTGACACACGGCGCGACGGCGGGTTCTCGATCTTCTACATGGGCATCAATCTCGGCGCCCTCATCGCGCCACTAGTCGTCGGCTACCTCGGTGAGGACATCAACTGGCATCTGGGCTTCGCGGTGGCCGGTGTCGGCATGCTCATCGGCCTCGCGCAATACCTGGCCGGTTGGCGCGGCCTGGGATCGGTGGGCCTGGTGGCGCCCAACCCCGCCTCGCCGGCCGAGCGGCGTCGCGCAGGCATCCAGACGATCGTCGTTGTGGCCGCCACGGTCATTGTCGTGGGACTGACCCTCGGAGTGCTGGGACTGAGCATCGCGGACATTACGGTCCTCTTCACCGTGGTCGTGGTCGCGATCGCCGCGGTCTACTTCTGGCGACTGTTCAAGCAGCCGCAGATCACAGCGGAGAATCGCGATCGCCTCTGGGCTTTCCTCTTCCTCTTCTTGGCCGCTGTCGTCTTCTGGGCGATCTACGACCAGAGCGGCTCGACCATCAACGAGTTCGTCGCGGCGTACACCGACACCAACGTTGGTGCGTTCGCAGTGCCCATCAGTTGGATCCAGTCCATCAACCCGGTCTTCATCATCATCTTCGCGCCGATCTTCGCTGTCCTGTGGACCAAGCTCGGTCAGCGGGCACCGTCGACTCCGATCAAGTTCGCCATGGCCATCTTCGGCGTCGGGCTCAGCTTCCTCATCATGGTGCCGGCAGCCCTGCAGGCCGAGAATGGCGAGAAGTCGGCACTCTGGTGGATCGTCTCGGTCTTCCTCGTGCAGACCTGGGCCGAGCTGCTGCTGTCGCCCAACGGCCTGTCAGTGACGACCAAACTCGCTCCCACCGGGCTCGTCAGCCAGATGCTGGCGCTGTGGTTCCTCGCGACGGCAGTCGGTGACTCCGTCGGGGGCCAGCTCGTCCGACTCGTCGATGTCTTCGGCTGGGCCGGCTACTTCATCTCTTGCGGCATCGGCACGATCATTCTCGGTGGGCTCTTCCTCCTCGTGGTGCCGCGTATCAAGCGGCTCATGGAGGGCGTGTCCTAGGGCTCAGCGTGGCGTGATCAGGTAATCCGCAAGGTTCGCCGGCCTGAGTCCCCGTGCCTTCGCGGCCCGTACGGCCACCTTGAGATCCGTCTCGAGGTTGCCCGTGTAGTGCAGCAGGATCACAGATCCCGGCTGTAGGCCGTCGCCGTAGCGCGACGTGAGCCTGCCCTGGTCGACCACCGTGTCCCACATGAGGATCTCCGTGATGCCGCAGCGCTTGACGACACTCTGAAGCGTCCAACCGCTCGGACCAGCACCGTACGGCGGACGGAGCATCCACGGCTTCTCCCCGAATGTACGTCGATAGTCACCCTGCACGGGGCACACCTGTCGCTTGATGAGCCCTGCATCGCTGGTCGCCAGGCTGGCGTGAGTCGTGGTGTGGTTCTGGACAGATCCCCACTGGGATATGCGCCGGAAGTACCGGGCCTTGCTCTTCGTCACCTGCGAGGAGGTGAGGAAGCTCGTGATGGGGATGCGGTGCTTCTCGACGTAGGCGAGTGCACCCGATGGCGTGATGATGCCGTCATCGATCGTGATGAAGACGACGGGGTCTTTGGTGTCCACCCGATAGGTGACCGGCAGGGGTTGAGCGTGAGCAGGCGCGGTGATCGCGAGACCGAGGACCAGGCCGACGAGGACCGCGAGGCGCTTCACGAGGCGAGTATGCGCCATTGGCCCCGTGCGTGCGCAGGTCATCAGACATCCTGACCCTTGATTGCAAAGGCCCGCGGACATTCATGTCCGCGGGCCTTTGCAATCGTTGACGAGCCTACTTCTTGCAGGCCTTCTTGCTGTTGCACGTAATCGTGTTCTTGATGGTCGTGGTGATGGGACCGATCGGCGTCCCCGGGGCGAGCGAGGTGCCGAGAGCCGTGTTCAGGATGTTCATCGAGTCCTGGCTGTCGGTCAGCGTGACGGTGCCGCCACCGGTGAACGTGTCAACTCGCTTGTAGACATTCTTCGACACCATCTTGATCTTGCCCTTCTTCCACTCTCCAGCCCAATCCGGGATCACGAAGGTGGGGAGGCGCTGTCCGTTGATGGCCGAAGAGTAAGGCTCCATCCAGTCCGGCAGTCCGGTGATGACGCCAGTGAGCGCCGCGCCTTCGCCGCCGCTGGTGGCGTATTCGATCCACGGATTCGCGTACACCAGGGTCACTCCAGTGACTTCACTCGTGATCGTGAGAGCACCCTTGTGCGGGATGACGCCGTCCGTCTTCGGCTTCGCAGCCAATGGGAACGTGACGTTGGTGTAGCCGGTGGACCCATCCGCGGCCGCCTTCGCTGCGCCCTGGACGCCGAGACTGACACCACTTTCCGAAAGTGCCGCAGCGAGCGCCGGGGGCACGCTCAAGACGCTCGCCCCTGTGGTCTTTGTCTTGGCATGGTTCTTGGCGGTGGCCGGGGTGGCCGCGACTGCGCCCATGCCGGCAACGAGTGCTACGCCAGCTGCAACGCTGACGATCTTCTTTGTGAGATTCATTAACCCTCCGTGGGTCTTCGTGCCGAGCCCTGCAGGACCCGCCGCCCACGGCGGGCGGCTCCTCGATACTCACAGAGCAGGGCGCCCCATGCACGCTGAATGTCCAGATTTCCCAGAGTCCGTGCGTGAGGCAGGATGCCTCCATGCCGAACCTGGGCCTCCTCGAGAGCCTTCGCGGGGTGGTCGGCCCCGAGCACGTGCTCACCGATCCCGAACTCGTGGCTCCCTATGCAACCGACTGGGGCGGCCGCTGGGGTGGCCCGGCGCTTGCCGTCGTGAGACCAGGCTCGACGGACGAGGCCGCTGAGGTCGTGCGGGTCTGCTCCCGGGCCGGCGTCTCCCTTATCCCGCAAGGCGGCAACACCGGACTCGTCGCCGGCGGAGTCCCGGCCGCGGTCCCGGGGCCGGCCGGGCCGCCGGTGATCGTCTCGACTCGACGGCTGGAGCGACTCGATCCCATCGACGAGGTGAGCGGACAGGTGACCGTCGGCGCGGGAGTCACGCTCGGCGACCTACATCGCTACGTCTCCTCGCAGAGGTGGGAGTACGGCGTCGATCTGGCCGCTCGAGATTCCGCGACAGTAGGCGGCACGGTCGCGACCAATGCTGGGGGCATCCGCGTCGTGGCGCACGGCATGACGCGTGCGCAGGTCGTCGGCATCGAAGCTGTCCTCCCTGATGGGAGCATCGTCGAGCACCTCGCGGGACTTCCCAAGGACAACACCGGCTATGACCTTGCCGGGCTGCTCACCGGCAGCGAGGGCACGCTCGGTGTCATCACCGCCGTACGCCTACGCCTGCATCGCCCGCACCCAGCGACGTCCGTTGCACTCATCGGGATCGAGACGTATGACGAGGCCCTGGCGCTCATGCGCTCCTCGGTGCGTCCGGGATTCACCCTGCTTGCTGCTGAGGTGACCGATCGCATGGGCGTGGAATTGGCCATGCGCATGGCGAACCTGCCCTGGCCGCTGGAGCGTCGGCACCCGCTCACCCTGCTGCTGGAGATCGCCGATGGGGCAGATGGCTCCGGGTTCGATCCTGAGGTGCTCGGGTCGCTCGATGTCGCCGTGGGACTGGACTCGGTCGAGCGAGCGCGGCTGTGGACCTATCGCGAGCTCCAGGGGCAGGTCTTCACGGCGTATGCCGCGGAACACGGCGCGCCTCCCGCACACAAACTCGATATCTCCGTACCGATGCGAGACCTTGCCACGTGCGCTGCGCTGCTCAAGCAGCGCGTCGAGGCGTACCCCGGAGTTATCGCATTCGGGGTCTTCGGCCACCTCGGCGATGGCAATATCCACGTCGAGATCGCCGGACCGGATGCCGACGACGAAGCGGTGGACATGATTGTCCTGGGCGCCGTGAGCGAGTTCGGTGGCAGTGTCTCGGCGGAGCACGGCATCGGTCGAGCGAAGTGTCATCACCTGCACATGTCTCGATCAACGTCGGAGATCGCGGCCATGCGAGCGATCAAGACGGCGCTGGATCCGCAGGGCATCATGAATCCCGGGGTCCTGCTCCCGTTAGAGTCGCCGCGTGACTGAAGAGATCCCCGTCGTCGGACTCCGCGAGCCGTGCCCCTGCGGGTCTGGCAAGAGGTACAAGGCCTGTCACGGCAAGGCCCGAAGCCGAGAGTCAGTGGCCCACGTGACGCGTCCATTCGAGGGCCTGCCCAACGAGTGCGACTGGGTCGCCTTCCGCGAGATCGTGCCCGCAGCCACGGCGCCTCTCACGCTCAAGGATGCGACGGATCGTCAGGTCATCCTCACGACCGTGCTCCCGCTGGCGTGGCCGGCGCTCGTCCGAGACAACGGCGACATCTATCTCGCTCTGCAGGTCACCACGGGCTCCGGTGATCCGAGCCGCGATGCTGCTGACGCCCTCCTGCGAGCACTCGAGAGCGACCCGGGCGAGCCCGTGCCCCCCGTCGGACTCCCCGGCCCCGGTCCCCGCCTGCAGGATCTCGTCGCCGATGTCCCTCTCCAGGTCACGACCCACGAGGACTTCGACTATTGGATGGCAGACGAGGCCAGCGCGGATGCCCCTGGCGTTCGTGATTCACTCGACCGGGCCAACAGCAAGGTGATGCCCACAGTGCGCCTGTCATCGGTTGATGCGGCCTACTGGGTGCACATGGGAGACAAGACCTTCCTTCGTTGGGTCATGCCGCATCCTGAGGAGCGTCTGCTCAATGCGCTTGCCCGCCTGCATGCTGCGGGTCAGAGCGGACTTGACGGCGTTCCGTCACGATTCGTCGGTTCCTTCCGCGCCGACGGTCTGCTCGTGCCCGTATGGGAACTGATCGAGGGAACACCTGCCGAGGGCGTCGAGAGTGCGGCGACGGACTTCGGTGATCGATTGGCCGCCGCGCTCGCCGATGAGGCGCCGTTGACATCGGCGGAGCGGCGGGCTCGCGCGGGACTTCAGAACCGGCAGATCACGCTGCGCTAGCGATCGGGCTACGCCTGGATGAACTCCACGAGTGTCCAGGCCGCCAGGCCTGCGAGCACCACGGCTGAGACCAGGCGAATGCGCCACAGGGCCACGCGTCCCTGGAGCCATCCTCCGATCAGTACGGCGACTCCGGCCACAGTGATGAGGGCGAACCACGCGCCGAGGTAGACCGACCATGGATCGCCTGTGCGCGCCGCCAGCCCGGCAGTGAGGATCTGGGAGAGGTCGCCCCACTCAGCGGTGAAGAGCACGATGAAGCTCATCGCGGCGATGCGCAGGAGCGAGGACGACCGGCCCGAGTGGCGGGCCGCGGACTCTTCGAATTCCTCGGCCTCGACCTCTTCGCGGGACTGCTCCGAGCTGCGGGCGCGCAGCCCGGAGAGCAGCATGAGGATCGCGCCGGCCACAAAGAGGGCGAAGGTGATACCCAGCACGATGCGCTGGGGGAGCAGGCTCAGCAGGCCACCGGCCGTGACGGCGATGGCTGTCTGTATCGCGAATGCGGCGATGACTCCGAGCCAGACGGCGAGGCGTCGATATCGGGTCGACAGGACCAGGGTCGCGATGAAGGTCTTGTCAGGAAGTTCGGCGGGGAGGATGAGCAGGAAGGCCAGGCCCACGGTCGCCAGATCCGGTATCACGCCGTCGACTCATCAGCCGCCAATGTCGGGTAGACCACGGGCGTTGGCGGACGTCGGTCGCCTGTCCACGGTGCACGGACGACATAGAAGCGCGCGGCGAGATGGTAGGCGGCAGCCTCGTAGCGCCCTCGAATCTGCCGGAAGATCTCGAAGGCCTCGTCGTCAGAGCGCTGGATCTCCACCCCTGCCGAGCGGATGTAGGCAAGCGCCTTGTCGAACTCCTCGCGCGGAAGCGTGGACTGCACGGTGAGGTACCGCATGGCGTACTGGCGCTGATCGGAAACCTCGCCCTTGAGGTTGTCCAGCGTGATGGCCTTCGCGACGTCGCTGATGCCGCTGGGCAGACCCGGCAGGAAGCTCGGCCTCTCGTCGTCCTGGGATCGGTGGCCCTCGGCCATACCGAAGACCGCGACCGTCTCCTCGAGACGCCGCTGCCACGGTCGAAAGCGCACGACTGAGTCGATGCCGACTTCCGTGGCGCTAATCGACAGGATCGTCTGTGACCCTTGCTCGAGGAGCGCCACTGTGCGTCCGTCGGGAGTTCCGGTGCGCACGGCCAGCCGAATCGCCGCGGAGTCCAGGACTGCCACGAGGGAGACCAGCCAATTGCGGGTGCCCACTGCCGAACGGAACCGATTCAGCGCCGGGTAGAGCGTCTGGGTGAGGCGGACCTGCGCGCACCAGGGAATCCAGTCGAAGTAGACGGTGGGAAGGTCGGAGTCGCCCTCGAGGAGTTGCACGCGTGCGAGCGTCTCCGGACCCCACGATGGACCGCCCGTGAGGCCGGTGGCCAGCAGAACCCGTGATTCGCGCGAGAGGTACGACTGGTAGAGCGTCGGTAGGAAGCCGATGAGCAACGCGATAACGGCTGGTCCGGTCATGGCGGCGATGAAGTCGATCGCGGAAACCTCGTCCGTGGGAGTCCCCAGGAGTCCGAGTGTGAGTAGGCCCGAGCCGGCCTGGAGCAGCGACTGGAGGAAACTGCCCTCCGTGATGCCGAAGATCATGAGGGCGTATGCCATGAGGAAGAGGGCCAGCCACACGATGAGCGCGACCATCACTCCGATAGGCCCGCTCCACGCAAGGATGCGATCGCGCGTCTGATACGTGCGGGCGATGCGGGCGGCAGTCATGAACGCAGAGTCCGTCACTCGCAGCACCACGGCGTAGATGAAAGAGATCGCCATGCGCGGCACGACCATCGTGCGGACGATGCTCATCGTCGCGACCCCCAGGAGGAACAGGCCGAAGGCGAAGGGGACGGCTCGCACCAGGGGATCCCAGGACCCCAGATCGTCCTCGAGTGCCCACACCACCCGTCGAGACTAGTGGTGAAGGCAGAGGTTCCGGCCCCACTAGGCTGCTCCGGTGACCTGGGATGCGCAGTTGGGCGTGCTGATCGTGGGCACCGTCGCCGTGCTGGCGCTGGCCCTGGCCCTGGGACTCGCGTGGCGGACCGGGCGGATGAAGCGCCAGTACTCCGTGCTCTCAGCGTCCGATGGCCGGGCGTCCTTCGTCGAGGTCGTCTCGCGCAAAGCGGAAGAGGTCGAGGGTCTCAGGAGCGATGTCGCCGCCCTGGCAGACGAGCTGCGAGGCACCCAGCGTGAACTTCAGCAGGCCGTGCGTCACATCGGCATCGTGAGGTACGACGCCTTCGGAGACATGGGCGGGCGGATGTCGTTCAGCGCAGCACTGCTCGATGATCACGGCAACGGCTTCGTGCTCAGCACCATCCACGCGCGCAGCGAGTCTCGCAGTTACGTCAAGGAAATCCGCGGAGGAATGGCCGAGGTGCACCTGTCTCCGGAGGAGTCGGCCGCGGTGGCCGACGCCGTCGCGAGTATTCCTCGCGGTCGAATGGACTGATCGGTCAGGACGGCAGCTTCACGCGGCCCATGCCGGTGAAGTGCTCATTGGTCCAGGGCGTGCCCTTGACGACCCCGCGAACCACACCTATGCCGTAGTCGGATGCGTGGACGACCTTGCCCTTGCCGATGTAGATGGCGACATGACGGGCGCCGTTCTCGAAGTAAAAGGCCAGATCTCCGGGGCGGGCCTCCTTGAGGGAGATCCGTTCAGTCGCCTGGTACTGGGCCCAGCTGTAGTGGGTGAGTTCGATCCCCACGGAGCGCCACGCGTAGACGACCAGTCCGGAGCAGTCGAAAACATCGGGACCTTCGCCACCTGTGCCGTAGTTGTCGCCGACCTGGTCGAGGGCCACACTCACGACCTGCTCGCGGATCGCGTCGCCGGCCTGGAGAGCATCACGATCGCGCTGCGCCTTCTGGCGGTAGTCCGCGGCCGCCTGCCTGCTGGCCTCCTCGTGGATGCTGCCCCTCGGGGCCTCGTCAGCGAGGGCCGGGACCGACGACCCGACAACCACAGCCGAGGCTGCGAGTGCGGGTGCGACGAGGGCGGTGGCAAGGCGTGTGGTCCAGCGGGTCGTACGGCGCATGCGCTCCTCTTCCGTCCGCCTCCCGGCGGGAGCCGTGGCTCCCGATCAGTACGGCGGCCCTCACGAGCATCCGGGCGGCGAGGCCCTTCACGCTCCTCCGGGTCACGAGCCCCCGGCTGAGGGACCGCCGATTCGGCGGGCCGCTCGTCGGAGGCTGCTGCCCCACATCGCCGAGCGACCCCGAGACCATGCCATGACCGATCGGGTCGAGGTCAAACGGACGTCCGGATAACGGAACGGTAACGAAACGTCACAGGAGACACACCTACACCAGGTGCTTGACAGTGACCGGGCGTCGGCGCGCGCGGCAGATCAGGCCGTGGGCAGGGCCGCAATACGGCGGACCAGGTAGGGGGAGAACCACCCGGCGTACCGCGCCTGAAGGACCGGGTCGCGCCAGTCGCTGCCGGTCACGACCTCCCGGCAGGTGGCCGAGCCGCACAGGCAGCGGAACTCGTCGTAGTCGCTCGCATCGCACATGGCGTAGTCGAAGGAGAGTTCCTCGCCGGGAGCGATATCCCGCATGGCCACGAGGATCTGGGAGCCCTGGAGTCCGCAGTTCGGCTCGCAGGAGTGATTGAGCATGTCGCCGGGCTCAGGCGTGTCGCTGGACACGAGGTAGAGGTCGGCATCAATCTGAATCGACCGGTGCTGACGGTCCTCGCTCATGGTGGCCAGTGTCGCGCCGTCGACGACCCATCCGCCAAAAACTGCGACAGTCTCGCCTGAGGTGATCGGCTGAACGACGTAGGACCCCCACCCTTTGTCGCCCGCCGGACGGGCCTCCGCCTTGGGTGTGAGCCAGTTGTAATCCACGATGTCTCCCTGTCGACCGTGTCTTGGCGCGCCATCGCGCGGACGCGAAGTGTGACATGTCTGTTGGCTAGCGCGAAATCGCGCACCTGTCTGAACGTTCAGTCGGGTCGGCGCTGCGTCGGATGGTCGAGCCCTTAACCTGTCTGTCGTGATCGATCCTCGTCTGCTCCGCGAGTCCCCGGAGGAACTTCGCGAGTCCCAGCGCCGCCGCGGTGAGGACGTCGCCCTGGTGGACCGACTTGTCGACCTCGATGTGGCGCGGCGGGCCAAGCAGAGCGCCTACGACGATTTGCGCGCTGAGCAGAAGCAACTGTCCAAGCGCATCGGTCCGCTCCAGGGCGCAGTGAAGAAGGGCGACACGTCTGTGCAGGGCGAGCTCGATGCCCTCATGGCTGAGGCGAGTGCCCTCGCGGAGCGTGTGAAGGCGGCGGATGCCGCTGCGACTGACGCTGCCCGCCACCTCGACGAGGCATGGTTGGAACTCTCCAATGTGGTCGACATGCGCGCTCCCGTCGGAGGCGAGGCGGATTTTGCCGTCCTCGAGGAGGTGGGCAGTCCACGCGACTTCGCCGCCGAGGGTTTCACCCCCCGCGATCACCTCGAACTCGGCGAGATGCTCGGCGCTATCGACACCGAGCGCGCGGCCAAGGTCTCGGGTTCCCGCTTCTACTACCTCACCGGCGTCGGTGCACTCCTCGAGATCGCGCTTCTCAACCTCGCGATGGCACAGGCGACCCGCAACGGATTCGTGCCGGTGATTCCACCTGTGCTCGTCTCGCCGCGTGCCATGGAGGGCACGGGGTTCCTCGGCCAGGCGGCGGAAAACGTCTACCGCATCGAGTCAGATGACATGTACCTCGTGGGCACCGCGGAGGTGCCTCTTGCAGGTCTGCACAGTGACGAGATCCTTCCCGCAGCCAGCCTGCCCCTGCGGTACGCCGGGTGGTCGTCGTGCTTCCGCCGCGAAGCCGGTTCCTACGGCAAAGACACACGAGGCATCATCCGGGTCCACCAGTTCGACAAGGTGGAGATGTTCGTTTTCTGCGATCCGGCTGATGCGGAGGCGGAGCATGAGCGCCTCCTGCGGTGGGAGCGCGACTTCATGGATGCGCTCGAGATCCCCTATCGCGTCATCGACGTGGCCACGGGGGACCTGGGCTCGAGTGCTGCCCGGAAGTTCGACATCGAGGCCTGGATCCCCACGCAGGGCACCTATCGCGAGGTGACGTCGACCTCCAATACGACGCAGTTCCAGGCGCGTCGACTCGGAATCCGCATGCGCTCGGGCGACGACGTGCACCCTGTCGCCACGCTCAACGGCACCCTGTGCGCGATGCCGCGCATCATCGTGGCGATCCTCGAGAATCACCAGCGTCCCGATGGCTCTGTCGTCGTACCTGCTGTTCTGCGTCCCTACCTGGGGTGCGACGTCCTCGAGCTGCCGTGAGCCGGGCGTCGCGGGCTCGCGACGCCGCCGTACTGCTGGCGGGAGGCGTCCTCCTCGCGTCGTGCACGTCCGGGCCAGCGGGGTCGGCCGAGAGTTCCTCACCGACTCCGTCGGCATCTGGCTCGACCACGCCAGTCTCGCCGGAACCCACGCCCTCCCCCACCTCGACACAGGCACTTCCGCCGCTCACGCCGGGGACGACACGTGGGGTGCTTCTCGTGGTGCAGCAGGCGGAGGATGCGTCGCTCGTGGCGGGCGAGAGCCCTATTCGACTGACGCTCGCGCGTACGGGAAATCGGGCGACCTGGTTCACGTCGCCTCCCCAGAAGCTCAGCGGCACGATGACGACAGAGCAGGCCATGCTCACGCTCGGCTGGAGGCCGTCCGACGACGGCACCACCGCGCGGCTGCCGTCGCCCCGGCCCAACGGAGTGCTGAGCTACGCCGGTGGCTCCCTGGCCTTCACCGCACAGCGCGCCAGCGTGAGGCCTGACGGCACGCTTGTCTTGGACATCAAGCCAATCTCAGGCGCGCCGGAGACGATCGAGTCCTACGGTCCGGTCACTCTCACCCTCGATGGTGCGCCGGGGGTCCTCGAATTCCAGGTGCCGGTGGGCGCTCTCACCGTGCGCGTCGTCGTGACGGGCGAGCGCAACCAGCAGGCTGCCGTCCAGATCGTGGATCCGTCTGGGGAGATCCTCGAGGCCGGTTTCCTCGCTCCCGCGCGTCCCGTGGTCGACACCTGGCTCGACATGACAAGTGGCACGACGACATGGAGCGATCCTGTGGTCACGCTCGTGCCACCGCAGCAGTCGAAGCAGGGGAGCATTCGCGTGAGCGGGACCGTGACGGTCGACGGGATAGCGGCTCCACTCGATCAAGTCATTGCGCGCTGGAGCCTGCCCCTCGTTCGTTGAGTGGCCCGGCGGGACGGCGGCGCCGCCCTCGTCGGGCTACGCCGGGACGGTGGGGATGTTGGCGAGGGCGGGCGCGAAGCGCTCGTCCGACAGCGTCTCGTCCACCATCGAGCCCGCCAGGTAGCTCTCGTACGCCGCCAGGTCGAAGTGGCCGTGGCCGCACAGTGCCGTGAGGATGACCGTCTCCTCGCCCGTCTCCTTGGCCTGCTCGGCGAGTCGGATCGCCTGGGCGATCGCGTGGGTGGGCTCGGGTGCGGGCACGATGCCTTCACTGCGCGCGAACTTCACCGCGCCGGAGAAGCACTCCGTCTGCGGGATCGCCACGGCGTCCATGAGGCCGAGCTCGTAGACGTGGGAGATGAGCGGCGCCATGCCGTGGTAGCGAAGGCCACCGGCATGGATGGGGTCGGGGATGAAGTCGTGGCCGAGCGTGTGCATCTTCATGAGCGGCGTCATGCCGGCGGTGTCGCCGAAGTCGTACGCGTAGACCCCGCGCGTCAGCGACGGGCACGAAGCGGGCTCTACCGCCGTGATCTGCGGGTTGATCTTGCCGGCGAGCTTCTCGCGCAGGAATGGGAAGGACAGGCCGGCGAAGTTTGACCCGCCCCCGGTGCAGCCGACGATGTGCGTGGGGGTGTCACCCGCCATCTGCAGCTGCAGCAACGCCTCTTCGCCGATGATCGTCTGGTGCAGCAGCACGTGGTTGAGCACCGAGCCCAGCGCATAGCGCGTGTCCGGATTGGTTGCGGCGACCTCGACGGCCTCGGAGATGGCAATGCCGAGCGACCCTGACCAGTTGTTGGGGTCCTTGGCCAGCTCCCGACCGATCGCGGTGACATCGGACGGCGAGCGGTGGATCTGCGCCCCGAAGGTCTCGATCATGAGGCGGCGGTAGGGCTTGGCGTCGTACGACGCACCGACCTGCCACACCTCGCACTCCAGGTCATAGAGAGCGCACGCGAAGGCAAGCGCTGTGCCCCACTGGCCGGCACCTGTCTCGGTCGTGAGCTTCTTGGTGCCTTCCTTCTTGTTGTAGTAGGCCTGCGGCACCGACGTGTTGGGCTTATGGGAGCCGGCCGGGGACACGCCTTCGTACTTGTAGTAGATGCGAGCCGGCGTGCCGAGCAGCTTCTCGAGACGATGGGCACGGAAGAGCGGTGAGGGCCTCCACTGGCGGTAGACATCGAGTACGCCGCCGGGAATGTCGACGTACCTCTCGCCCGTAACCTCCTGCATGATCAGGTCCATCGGGAATAGCGGTGCCAGGTCGTCGGGTCCTACCGGATCCATCCGACCCGGATGCAGCGGCGGCGGCGGAGGTGCGGGGAGATCGGCGATGAGGTTGTACCAGGTCGTCGGCATCTGATCCTCGTTGAGCACATACTTGTGCTGCTGCACGGTGTCGTCCATGGTTCCGCCTTTCGCACTGATACACGAGGACGCGCATCCCCGTGGGGATCTGCCCCAGACATCCCGGGGATTCGGACGCTACCTGACCTGACAGCATGGCGCGCGTGAATTCGCCAGGTCAGCACATCGTCCCGGTGCCCCGAGGGGTGCGCCTCATCGCCTCGGACCTCGATGGGACGTTGCTGCTGTCGGATGGATCGGTGGGACAGCGGACGCGCGAGGCCCTGGACAGGCTGTCAGCCAGCGATCTCGACCTCATCATCGTCACGGGGCGCCCACCTCGATGGATTTCGCCCATCGTCCAGATGACCGGCCATCGCGGCCTAGGCATCGCGGCCAATGGCGCCGTCGTGCTCGACCTCGCCGACGGGCACGTCACCGAGGTCTTCCCCATGAGTGGCGACGCTGCACTCGAAGCGGTGGATCGGCTGCGTCGCGAGGTGCCTGGCATGGTCTTCGCCGTCGAGCGGGCACGACCCGGTGGACGTCTGGCGCCGACGGGTGGAGCGTCGTACGACGCACTCGATGCGACTCTCGCGGACGCCACGGAGTTTGCACTCGCGGATGGCTACACGCCGCGCTGGCCGGTGCCACCGCAGACCCACGTGGGACCGATCGAGGAGCTTGTTGCCGCCGGAGATGTGGTGAAGATCCTCGCGCGCCCCGGCGAGGGTGCGCCGATGGATCCCGAGGAGCTCTATGCGCGCGGATCCCGTGCGATCGGAGATCTCGCGGAGGTCACGCACTCCGGATACGGCGATTCGCTGATCGAGTTGAGTGCTTCGGGTGTGACCAAGGCGACGACACTGGCACGCGTCGCGGCATCCGAAGGGCACGGAGCCCTGCATGTGGTCGCGGCAGGGGACGGCCCCAACGACCTGCCGATGCTCGCGTGGGCAGGTGCGTCGTACGCGATGGCCAATGCGCACCCCGAGGTGCTCGACCTTGCGACGCATGTGCTGCCCAGCAATGATGACGAGGGTGTCGCCGACCTCATCGACGCGGTGCTCGACGAGCACACGCGCGGCTTCGGCGGCTAGACCTCGAGCACGATCTTGCCGGTCACGTCACCGGCCTCGAGTGCGACATGCGCAGCTGCCGCCTCGGTGATGGGCATGACCCGATCGACAACGGGTTTGACGATTCCGGAGGCGATCCACGGCCATACGTGCCGCTCGACCTCCGTGCAGACCTCGGCCTTCTGCTCAGCTGTGCGCCCTCGCAGCGTGGTCGCATGGACGGTGCCGTTGCGGCGAAGGAGAACACCCAGGTCGATCTCGGCCTTCACCCCGCCCTGCATGCCTATGACGACGAGGCGGCCGCCCGCGGCTAGGCAGGCGATATTGCGCTCGAGGTACGCCGCGCCCATGTTGTCGAGAATGACGTCGACCCCGCGGCCGCCCGTCTCAGCCGCGAGCACCTCCACGAAGTCCTGTTCGCGATAGTTGATGAGCACCTCGGCCCCGAGCGTTTCGCACTGAGCGAGCTTCTCCCCGCTGCCAGCCGTGACGGCCACGCGTGCTCCGAGAGCGCGCGCAACCTGGATTGCCATGGTGCCGATGCCGCTGCCGCCGCCGTGGATCAGCAGCCAGTCACCGCGCTTGAGGTGCGCGGTCATGACGAGGTTGGACCACACGGTGCACGCGACTTCCGGCAATCCAGCGGCGGTTACGAGATCGACACCTGGAGGAATCGGCATCACCTGGCCGACGGGCACGGTTACCTGCTCCGCGTAGCCCCCGCCCGAGAGGAGGCAGCAGACTTCGTCGCCGACTGCGACGGATGAGACACCCTTCCCAAGGGCAGCGACACGGCCCGAGCACTCCAGGCCCAGCCACTCAGGAGCGCCCGGCGGCGGGGGATACAAGCCTTGGCGCTGCAGGATGTCCGCGCGATTGACCGCGGCTGCCGCAACGTTGATGAGCACCTCCCCCGGCCCGGCGACGGGATCGGGGACTTCCTGCCACGCGAGCACCTCGGGCCCGCCCGGGGATGTGGCGACGATGGCGCGCATGATCAGGATTCCGGGGGCAATGTCACGCCGTAGCCGTTGCTCTCGGTGTGGCGGATGACGACGAGTTGATCACCCTTCTGCAGGATGCGGATGTCACTCGTGTCGAAGCGATGGACGACGTCATCGCGGATGACGGCGAGCACAATCTCGCCGCCTGCATCGACTTCGGCCGGTGAGATGCCGAGTTCCTCCTTGGTGATCGCGCGCTGAACGACCTCAAGGCCTCGCCCGGAGTCGAGCAGGTCCTCCATGAGGGTGCCGGCGACCGGGGACAGCAGGGACAGTGCCATGAGGTGGCCGGCGGACTCGGCCGTGGGGATGACGCTGTTGGCTCCGGACTGGCGGAGGATCTGCGCGTTGGCCGCCTCACGGGCTGCCGCGACGATCTCGGCCTTCGGAGCGAGCCGGCGAGCCGTGAGGGTGACGAGGACCGAGGTGTCATCCTCATCCGTGGCCACGATGATCTTGGACGCGCGCTCCGCAGCTGCATCGCGCAGGACATCCTCGCGGCGAGCGTCGCCGAGGACGCCGGCGAGACCCATGCGGTTGGCGTCTTGGACGGCGGCCTTGTCGGTGCTCACCACGACGATGGACAGCGGTGACATGCCGCTCTCGAGGAGCATGCGCGCCGCGGAGCGCCCCTTGACGCCGAAGCCGACGATGACGGTGTGATCTTCCACGCGCTGCCTCCAGCGGTTGGTGCGGATCTCGTTGCGCGTCTTCTGGGTGAGCACCTCGATGGTCGTGCCAACGAGGACGATGAGGAAGATGAAGCGCAGCGGAGTGATGACGAGAATGTTGACGACCCGTGCTGACTCGCACACGGGGACGATGTCTCCGTAGCCGGTGGTGGAGAGACTGACAGTCGCGTAGTAGAGCGCGTCGATCCACGTGATCCCGCCGATGTCGCCGCGGTCGGCGTAGCAGTCGCCTTCGAAGTAGACGATGCCCGCAGCCAGCAGCAGCGCCCCGACGGCGATGAGGATGCGCACGAGGATGTTGCGGAAGGGGCTCCATGGCCGACTCGGCAGGCGGATCCGGGCGGTCAATGCCTCAGGATCGTCGTCGCCTGCGAGTGAGCGCAGGCGCCTCTTGTCGGCCACGTCCCCTGACGCTAGCGGAGAGCCGGGACGGGGAGGAGCGGGACGGCGCTGCCGGCGAGCCCACCCGAGGGCGGGATCGCTACGAGGGCGTCGGCAAGGGCCAGGGAGCGCAGCATGGCCGGTCCGTCGAAGCGCAGCGGGCGTGCCTGTCCGTCCTCGATGACCACGGGGATGATGCGCGTGTCCCGAGGATGGCTGGTGACATCGACGCCGAGGACCACGTCCTCATCGAGGGATGGCACGTCGCGCATCGCGGCGATGAGGGGAGCGGCGAGAGTCACGAGGCCGCTGACGGCTGCGAGCGGATTTCCGGGAAGGCCGACGATGGGTCGGCCGTCGGGAAGCACGGCGAGGAGCATCGGGTGTCCGGGCCTGACCTGCACGCCGTCGACGACCCAGCGCGCACCCAGGTGGTCAAGCACATCGTGGACGAAGTCGACCGGTCCCGACGCTGTCGAGCCTGTTGTGACGATGACGTCCGCGGTGGAGTCCTCGATCTCGTCGAGCAGGGCCTGTCGGGTGTCCGGCACTCGGATCGGTGGATTCGCGCGTGCACCGAGGTCGGCGAGCCACGGCGGCACGAGCGGGCTGAGTGCGTCACGCACGCGACCGGGCCGAGGCAGACCGCGGTCGAGGAGTTCATCCCCGAGGACGAGGACCGCCACCGTGGGTGGGGGGATGACATCGAGGGAGTCGTACCCCGCAGCTGCGGCGAGGCCGAGCATGGCTGGCGTGACGACGGAGCCGGCGGGCACGAGTGGCTCACCTTCCGCGCACTCCTCGCCCCGCGGACGCACGTCGGTGCCGGGCGGAAGTGGCGTCCCGCCGTCGTCAGGCAGTCCGGTGAGGGGATCCAGGGCGTAGAGCCGGGCACCGTGCAACGCGGTCTCGACTCGTGCCAGTTCGCTGCGTAGGACGGCGTCGCATCCGCTGGGCAGGGCGGCGCCCGTGGCAATGGCGGCGGCGCTGCCCGGATCCAGGCGCGTGAGCATCTCGCTGCCGGCACGGAAATCGGACTCGGCGAGGGTCCACGGGCCGGGTCCGGAGACGGCGTAGCCGTCCATGGCTGCGGTGTCGAAGGCCGGGAGGTCGGTCAGTGCTGAGATCGGGTTGGCGAGGGCACAACCGAGGGCCGCGTCGAGCCGCACCGCGACGGGGGCGAGGGGCGAGGCGGCCGCTGCCGCAACGCGGCGTGCCTGGTCCCACGGAAGTGCGGTGCTCACCGATCCAGGGTGCCACCGCGTGTGACGTTGAGGGCGCCGACGCTCCGTGAAATCAGCCGCGATGCAGGCCGAGGTCCCACTCACCGCTGAGGCGCATCAAGCCGTGAGCCGCCTCTGAGAGCTTGTCGTCACCGGCCTTGGCCACGGCGTAGCCGAGCAGGAACGTGGTGATGGGTGCGGCGGGTCGGTCGACCGCATGGGCGGCATCGCGTGCGACGTCGAGGAGTAGTTGGGCATCGACCTCGGGGATGTCCACGCCGAGGTCGGTCGCGAGGGCCTGTCGGGCGACCGAGGTCCACTGGCTGAGCGGGTCATGAGTCATGGCCCCATCCTCCCCCCACCTTGTCTACGTGACATGTCGCTCGCGGCCGGAGTTCACGACACTGGGCGCCATCACGATGCGCAGGAGAGTTGACGCACGTGTCAAGTTGACGCTACTGTCAACTTCATGGCCCCCGTCCTGCGGTCCCGGCTCGATCCCGCCGTCACGGCGGCGAATCGCGCGGCCATGCTCGAGGCGCTCGCCGAGATCGACACCCTGCTCGCCAAGGTCGTCGCCGGCGGAGGGAGCGACAACCCGGAGAAGAACGCCAAGACCGTTGCTCGCCATCGCTCACGGGGGAAGTTGCTCCCGCGTGAGCGCATCAACCTTCTCCTCGACCGCGGGTCACCCTTCCTCGAGTTGTCACCGCTCGCGGGCTGGGGCACGGACGATCCGCTCGGGGGCGGCGTCGTCACCGGGATCGGTCGCGTGCACGGCACGGAGATCATGGTCGTCGCCAACGATCCGACGGTGAAGGGTGGATCGCAGGGACCCACATCCGTCGCCAAGGGCCTGCGCGCCATGGAGATCGCCAAGCTCAACCGGCTCCCGCTCGTCAGCCTCACCGAGTCCGGTGGCGCGGACCTTCCCAAGCAGGCGGAGATCTTCGTGCCTGGCGGCGCGAGCTTCAAGAACCTCACGCAACTGTCAGCCGCGGGTATCCCGACCGTCACGCTCGTCTTCGGATCGAGCACGGCCGGAGGCGCCTACGTGCCCGGCATGAGCGACTACGTCGTGCTGCAGAAGGACGCTGCCCGTGTCTATCTCGGTGGTCCGCCGCTGGTGAAGATGGCGATCGATGAGGACGCCGACGAGGAGGAACTCGGCGGTGCCGAGATGCACGCGCGTACCTCCGGGCTCGCCGACTACCTCGCCCTCGATGAGCCCGACGCGTTGCGCATCGGCCGGCAGATCGTCGAGCACCTGCGTTGGAGCAAGGCCGGGCCCGGTCCCGATCGCGCTCCCATGGAGCCGATGTACGACCCCGATGAGCTGCTTGGCATTCCGAGCGCGGATGTGCGCCAGCCCTTCGAGGCGCGCGAGGTGCTCGCTCGCATCCTCGACGGCAGCGAGTTCGAGGAGTTCAAGCCGCTCTACGGCACGACCCTCGTCACCGGCTGGGGCCACATCGGCGGCTACGCCGTCGGCGTGCTCGCCAACAACGGCATCCTCTTCAGCGAGGAGAGCCACAAGGGCGCCCAGTTCATCCAGCTCTGCAACCGCATGGGCGTGCCGATCCTCTTCGCACAGAACATCACCGGCTTCATGGTCGGCACGCGCTACGAGCAGGGCGGCATCATCAAGGACGGCGCCAAGCTCATCAACGCGGTCTCCAACTCCACGGTGCCGCACCTCACGCTGATGATGGGCGCGTCCTACGGCGCGGGCAACTACGGCATGTCCGGTCGCGCCTACGACCCACGCTTCGTCTTCTCCTGGCCCAACCACCGCATCGCGGTCATGGGCCCCAAGCAACTCGCGGGCGTGCTCACCATCGTCGCTCGCCAGAAGGCCGAGAGCATGGGGATCGACTTCGACGAGGCGGCCTTCGCGCCCATGCGCGACGCTTTCGAGCAGCAGGTCGAGAGCCAGTCGACGGCACTGTTCGCCACAGGTCGGCTCTGGGACGACGGCATCATCGATCCGCGCGACACTCGCACCGCCCTCACGCTCGCACTGTCTGCGACGCACTCCGCCCCCGTCACCGGTGCCGATGCCTTCGGCGTCTTCCGGATGTGATGGCGATGAAGCGCATCCTGGTAGCCAATCGCGGCGAGATCGCCCGCCGCGTCTTCCGTACTGCCCGCGCGATGGGCATCGAGACGGTCGCGGTCTATTCCGAGCCGGACACCGATGCCCCGTTCGTCCGCGAAGCCGACATCTCCATCCCTCTGCGTGGTGCGACGAGTGCCGAGACCTACCTCGACGTCGAGCAGATCGTCGACGCCGTGCGCCGATCGGGCGCTGATGCTGTGCATCCCGGCTATGGATTCCTGTCGGAGAACGCCGGTTTCGCCGAGGCGATGGGTGCAGCTGGCGTGACCTGGATCGGACCAACGCCCGAGTCGATCCGAGCCATGGCGCTCAAGGTTGAGGCGAAGCGCCTCGCGTCTTCCGCAGGAGTGCCGCTCGTGCCCGGTGCCGAGCTAGGCGACGGTGTCGATGCGGTCGCGGTCGCAGCCGAGGTGGGCTACCCGTTGCTGGTCAAGGCCTCTGCCGGTGGCGGCGGCAAAGGCATGCGCATCGTCGAGCGCCCCGAGGACCTTGACGACGCCCTGGAGTCGGCGCGACGCGAGGCCCAGGCGTCCTTCGGAGATCCCACTGTCTTCCTCGAGCGCTATCTCACCGAGTCGCGCCACGTCGAGGTGCAGGTCTTCGGTGACACCCACGGCAATGTCGTGCACCTCGGCGAGCGCGAGTGCTCGATCCAGCGCCGCCACCAGAAGATCGTTGAGGAGTCGCCGTCGCCTGGCCTGGCCCCGCATCTCGCCGAGCCGATGTACGCCGCGGCCGTGTCACTCGCGAGCAGCATCGGCTACGTCGGGGCCGGCACCGTGGAGTTCATCGTCGCAGGAGAGGGCGATGCGCAGGAGTTCTACTTCCTCGAGATGAACACCCGCCTGCAGGTCGAGCATCCGGTCACCGAGATGGTCACCGGCCTCGACCTCGTCGAGTGGCAGATCCGTGTGGCTCGCGGAGAGCTTCTACCGCGCACGCAGGGCGAGATCGCCCCGTGCGGGCACGCCATCGAGGTGCGCCTCTACGCGGAGGACCCCTCGCGCGGCTACTTGCCCAACACCGGCACGCTGGAGTGCTTCGAGGTGCCGGGGGGCGTGAGGACCGACTCCGGCGTGGAATCCGGCTCCATCGTGTCCGCGTACTACGACCCGATGCTCGCCAAGGTCATCGCACAGGCGGCGGACCGTCCAACCGCTGCAGCGCAACTCGCGCGAGCTCTGCGTACCAGTCGCATCCACGGCCTCGTCACCAATCGCGAGTCGCTCATCGCGATCCTGCAGTCGCCACGTTTCCTCGCGGGCGACACGACGACCGCCTTTCTCGACCACGAGGTGGGCACGCTCGCACCCGAGATCCCCGCCGACGTATTCGACCGTCACCTCACCGCTATCGCGGCGCACGGGTCGGACGACGTTGCCGGGGTGCCGCGAGGCTGGCGCAATGTGCCGAGCGTGCCCGAACTCATCGGCGTCACGCCGCTGGGCGATGACGATGGCCCCACCATCGCCTACCGCGAGTCGCGAGACGGCCTGCGCGTGAGCGTCGTACCGGCGGGTGCTGACGCGCACCTCGAAACGGGCCGTGAGATCGGATCCGCGCAGACCGCGGTGGATGGCGATCGTGTCACCGTGATCCTCAACGGCGTGCGCGTCGCGCATGAGGTGGTGGCGTACGGCGATCTTCTCTGCGTCGACGACGGTCTGTGGTCGACCCAGTGGCACGTGCGCCCGCGCTTCGCCGACCTCGATGCGGGTGCCTCCGCAGCAGGACCGTCCACCCCGGTGCCGGGCACCGTGACCGTCGTCGAAGTGGCCGCCGGCGATCGCGTCGCCGCGGGCCAGACGCTCGTGGTGCTCGAGGCGATGAAGATGGAGCATCGCATCACCGCAGATGCCGACGGCGTCGTGATGGAGGTGCTCGTGGCGCCTGGCCAGTCGGTCGACGCGCACCAGGTGGTGGCCGTGCTGGCCTCCGCGGAGGCGGACGCGTGAACAGACCCGTCATCATCGCCAACTGCAGCGGGTTCTTTGGCGACCGCCTCTCCGCGGCGCACGAGATGGTCGAAGGCGGACCTATCGACGTCCTCAGCGGTGATTGGCTCGCCGAGCTCACCATGCTCATCCTCGCCCGCCAGCGCATGAAGCACGGCCCCGGAGCGGGGTACGCGCGCACCTTCCTCGCCCAGATGGAGCAGGTGCTTGGCACTTGCCGCGACAAGGGGATTCGCGTCGTCTCCAATGCGGGCGGTCTCGATCCCCAGGGATGCGCCGACGCGCTCGCCGAGCTGGTCGACAAGCTTGGAATCGACCCGGTGAGCATCGGCGTCGTGACGGGCGACGACCTCATGCCGCAGATAGGTGAACTTGACGAGTCGTGGACCAATCTCGACACGCGCGAGGCTCCCGATGGCATTTCGTTCCTCACGGCGAACGCCTACCTCGGTGGCGAGGCCGTCACGGCGGCCCTCGCCGCCGGTGCCGACGTGGTGATCACCGGACGCATCACGGACGCGGCCCTTGTCGTCGGTCCAGCGGCCTGGTGGCACGGCTGGTCCTACGCCGACGCGGCAGAGGGCGATCGTGAGATGCTCGACCGACTCGCCGGCGCGGTTGTCGCTGGGCATGCGATCGAATGCGGTGCGCAGGTCACCGGCGGCAACTACTCGTTCTTCGACCGGCTGCCCGGCATGGAGCGCGTCGGTTTCCCTATTGCCGAGGTGGCTGACGATGGGTCCAGCGTCATCACGAAGCATCCGGGCACAGGCGGTGCCGTCACCGTCGGCACCGTGACGGCCCAGTTGCTCTACGAGATCGGCGGACCGGCGTACGCCAATCCGGATGCCACTGCACGCTTCGACTCCATCAGCCTGACGCAGGAGGGACTCGACCGCGTCCGCATCAGCGGAGTGCGAGGTGAGACTCCCCCCGAGCGACTGAAGGTCGCGGCCAACTACCTCGGTGGCTTCCGTAACGCGATGACGCTTGTGATCACCGGACTCGATGCGGAAGCCAAGGCTGACCTTGCCCTGCGCACCATCACGGGGCTGTCGCTCGACGACGCCATCCAACCCGGCATGACCCCGGCGATGCGCGCCAGTCGATCCACCCTTGCCGTCCGCGAACTCGACGTCGACTGGTCACCCGCCACGGTTGGCGATCCCGCGACTGCGTCCGATGCCCAGTCACTCCTGCGCCTCACGGTGCGCGACATGGATCCCAAGGCTGTGGGCAAGCCCTTCACGACCGCCGTCGTCGAGTCGGCGCTCGCGTCCTACCCGGGCATGTTTCCCACGGCCCCTCCGGGCGAAGGCACGCCGTACGGCGTCTACTGGCCGACGACGGTGGAACGCCTTGCGGCTCGCCCCCATGTCACGGTCGACGGTGCTCCCGTGGAAGTGCGCCCCCATCTCCTGGTCGAGGAGCCGGTCATGTGGGACACACCTGCGCTCGGACGCGCCGATGTGCCGACGGGTGACGTCGTCCGCGTCCCGCTCGGTCGCATCGCCGGTGCGCGTAGTGGCGACAAGGGTGGTGCTGCCAACGTCGGCCTGTGGATCCCGATGGGGGTGCCGGATCGCGACTCGGCCTATGGATGGCTCGTCGCGTACCTCACTCCCGATCGCATTCGCGAGCTGCTCCCCGAGGCGGCGCTGCTGGCCATTGATGTGCATCCACTGCCCAATCTCCATGCGGTCAACGTCCTGATCCACGGGCTGCTCGGCCGCGGCGTCGCCGAGAATGCCCGCAGCGACCCGCAGGCCAAGGGCTTGGGTGAGCACCTGCGCGCGCGCATTGTCGAGATCCCCGCGTCGCTCCTTCCCGGCCCAGATTCGGATCTTTCGTGAGCGCGGTCCCGCTGACCGACCGTGGACGTCGCACTCGCGACGCCCTGGTCGTCGCTGCTCGCGGGGTCTTCGAGGAGCGCGGCTACGACGGCACGCGGATGGGCGATATCGCCGAGGCCGCGGGCGTGAGTCACGGGACGGTCTACACGTGGTTCGCGACGAAGGACGCGGTGCTCATGGCTGTCGTCGAGTCGCTCGTCGATGGCCTCTACGCCTCGCTCAGTACGCCCGAGTCCGCGGACGCGCTCTCGCGCATCGACCTGGCCAATAGGCGCTATCTCGACGCCTACCGCGAGCATGCGCGGCTGCTTGAGGTCGTGGAGCAGGCTGCGACGACGGATGAGACCTTCCGTGGTGTGCTCGCCGGTCTGCGCGCAGCGCACGTCGAGCGCGTCGCGGCGACGATCCGACATCTGCAGGTTGACGGCGAGGCGCGCGCCGATCTCGACGCGCACGCAGCGGCGGCTGCGCTTTGCGCCATGGTCGAGGGTTTCGCCCGCCACTGGTTCGGCCGCGGCGAAAGCCATGACGAGGCGACTGCTGTCGCCACCTTGACTCAACTCTGGGCCGGTGCCCTTGATCTGAGATCGACCGACTAGGGAGTGACTGATGCAGTTCACCGAAGAGCACGAGCAGTTCCGCAAGTCGCTGCGGCGACTCATCGACGAGGAGATAAACCCGTACGTCGATGAGTGGGAGGAGGCCGGGATCTTCCCCGCGCACGAGGTCTTCCCCAAGTTCGGTGAACTCGGTGCCCTCGGCCTGGAGTACGACCCGGAGTACGGCGGCGGGGGTGCCGACCACTCCTTCACCTACGTGCTCGCGCAAGAGCTCGGGCGCATGGACTGCGCGGGCGTGCCCATGGCGATCGCGGTCGAGACGTCCATGGCGACTCCTGCACTGGCACGCTACGGGTCGGAGGAGCTCAAGCGGACCTACCTCGAGCCGACACTGCGCGGCGAGATGGTCTGCTCGATCGCGGTGAGCGAGCCGGACGCGGGCTCGGACGTCGCGGGCCTGCGCACTCGCGCCGTGCGCGATGGCGATGACTGGGTCATCACCGGCCGCAAGATGTGGATCACCAACGGCACGCAGGCTGACTGGCTCTGCTTGCTCGCGCGCACCGATCCGGAATCGCAGCCGGGCGATTACCACGGCATGAGCCTGATCATCGTGCCCACCGATAGTCCGGGCTTCAGCGTCGGGCGCAAGATCGAGAAGATGGGCAACAGGGCAAGCGATACAGCGGAGATCGTCCTCGACCAGGTGCGCGTGCCGGTGAGCAACACGATCGGCGAGCCGGATCGCGGATTCCAGCAGCAGATGGCGCAGTTCCAGGACGAGCGCCTCGTCGGTGCCTACATCGCCGTCGCTGGCGCGCGTCGGGCTCTGGATCGCACGAAGGACTACCTCCAGCAACGAGTGGCCTTCGGCAAGCCTCTGCTGGCCAACCAGCACCTGCAGTACCGCCTTGCTGAGCTCTACGCGGACGTCGACACGCTGGACGGATTCCTGCAGCATGCCGCAGACAAGTACATGGCCGGCCAGGATGTCACGCGCGAGGCCACCGTAGCCAAGCTCAAGACCGGCAGGCTCGTGCGCGAGGTGGCCGACACCTGCGTGCAATTCCATGGGGGCATGGGCTACGCCGAGGAGATGTGGGTCGCCCGCTACTTCCGTGATGCACGGTTAGTGTCGATCGGTGGTGGAGCAGATGAGGTCATGCTTCGTGTCATCACCGTGCTCGAGGGAATGGGCAAGAAGTGACGACCGATCCTTCGGTGCTCCTGAGCGTGGGGTCTGGAGTGGCCACCATCACCCTCAACCGGGCCGAGGCGAAGAATCGTCTTGACGCGGAGTCCATGGCGTTGCTGCTTGAGCATCTCCACGCGACCGCTCAGGATCCGCAGGTGCGTGTCGTCGTGCTGACCGGCAGCGGCACGACCTTCTGCTCCGGGGCCGATCTGTCGGGTGCGCTCGCCGCGACCAGCGGCGGATTCGCCTCGGGTGGCACCAGTGGTCTCGTCGAGGTGCTTACGGCGATGCTCGACCATCCCAAGCCCATCGTCGGACGCATCCAGGGTCACGTCGCGGGTGGCGGCAACGGGCTCGTCGCCGCGTGCGACATCGCCGTGGCCTCCGCGGACGCGAAGTTCGCCTTCAGTGAGGTGCGCGTGGGTGTCGCCCCGGCGATTATCTCCGTGGTGTGCCTCCAGGTGATGCATCGGCGGGACGCGCAGGAACTGCTGCTCACCGGCGAGCGAGTGAGTGCCGTGCGGGTCCGCGAAGCGGGGCTGGTGACGCAGGTCGTTGAGGCTGACGGCCTGGATGCGGCAGTGACCGGGTACGTCGATCAGTTGGCTCAGGGCGGACCTGAAGCGGTGGCAGGCACGAAGGAGCTGCTCCGTCGTGTCCCGGCAATGACTCGTGACGATGCCTTCGCGTGGACCGCGGAGGTCTCTGCGGGGCTCTTCACATCCGCGGAGGCGCGCGAGGGCATGACGGCCTTCATCGAGAAGCGGAAGCCGGAGTGGGCTCCCTAGCCGCGGTCGTCATCGCGGGGGGCGAGGCCCAGCGATTCGGTGCCGACAAACTCGCGTTGCGTGATGCCCAGGGGATGGGCCTGCTCGAAGCCACCATCGCGAGCCTGGGGGAGGTGGCGGGGCCGATCATCGTCGTCGGGCCCGAGCGGCCCCTCGCGAGTGATGTCATCTGGGCGCGGGAAGACCCGCCCGGCGGCGGTCCGTGCGCTGCGCTCATCGCCGGCGTCGCTCACGTGCCGGAGGGGGTCACCCACGTCGCGGTGCTGGCTGGTGACGCGCCGGCCGGTGGTCGAGCCATCCCTGCACTGCGCCAGGTCATCGACGATGCTGCTGCGGCCGTGGTCACCGACTCATCCGGACGCGAGCAGCCGATGACGGCCGTCTACGCCGTGCGCCCCTTGCGCGAGGCGCTGGCGTCATACGGCGACGGTCAGGACATGTCCATGCGACAGGTGCTCGGGGACCTGCGCGCGCAGACCGTCGTCACGATCATCGACCAGTGGGGGGCGTCGGTCGACATCGATGTGCCCGAAGATGCGGAAAGGCTGGGGTTCTCCTAGGCGCGACCCTTGAGCATGAAGTCCCAGTACATCTTGGGCAGCGCATGCTTCTTGACCATGTACATATCCCAGCGCTCCTTGGTCATGTCGAGCACGGGGAACGTCGGTGTCCGCTCCATGTCGTAGTTGAACTCGGCCATGATGCACTTGCCCTTGGCGGTGATGAGGGGGCACGACGCGTAGCCGTCGTAGGACTTCTCCGCGGCGGCACCCTTGCGCGCAGCCATGAGGTTGGCCACGAGTGTGGGTGCCTGCTTGCGCACGGCCGCCCCGGTCTTGGAGTTCGGCGTCGTCGTGCAATCTCCCAGGCCGAAGACGCGAGGGTACTTCGGGCTCTGCAGTGAGTGCTTGTCAACAGCCATGTAGCCGAAGGGGCTCTCAGGGTCGGCCAGCGGGCTGGCCTTGATCCAGTCAGGGGCGCTCTGGGGTGGAGTGATGTGGGCCATCGCGAAGGCCAACTCCTCCTCGTCTGCGCCGTCAAGCTTGCTGATCACGGCCTTGTGGGCGTCCCCGTCGATCGAGACGAGCTTGCTCTCGAAGTGCACCTTGATGCCGTAGCGCTTCGCTGCCTTGGCCAGCCCCTCAGCGAACTCGGGGATACCGAACATTCCGGGCGTGGGGAGGATGAGATGGATATCCATGTTGCCGAGGACGCCTTCACGTCGCCAGTGGTCGGCTGCGAGGTAGGCAATCTTCTGCGGCGCCCCGGCGCACTTGATCGGACCGGGCGGCATCGTGAAGAGCGCTGTGCCGCTCGTTGTCGCCTGGATGTTGCGCCACGTGAGCGGAGCGAGGTCGTAGCGGTAGTTGCTCGAGACGGCATTGCGTCCGAGTGTCGCTTCGAGTCCGGGGATCTTGCCCCAGTCGAGTTGAATGCCCGAGGCGACGACGAGCCACTGGAAGCCGACGACCTGACCGTTGTCGAGGGTGACCGTCTGGGCCTCGGGATCCACCGCCGTCGCCGACCCCTGGATCCATGTCGCACCCTTGGGGATGACCGAGGCCTCGGGGCGCACGGTCGAGTCGATGTTGGCCTCGCCGCCGCCGACGAGGGTCCACAGCGGCTGGTAGTAGTGGACGCTGCTCGGCTCGATGATGGCGACGTCTACGACGCCGGCGTTGCGCAGTCGTGCGGCAACAGTGATGCCCGCGGTGCCTCCGCCAATGATGACGACGTCGTGCTGTGCCATGGATGCCTCCCTAGAGCTTGTCGTGTGAGGCTAGACCGACCGTCGGCGCGCCGCGTGGATTCGGTGATAATCCGACGGATCCGGCAGACTCCGCATCGCGTCGTAGATGCGTCAGGATGTCCGAGGGAGGGGGCGCGGTGACCCTTGAGGAGTTGGTCGACGCCCACGCTGCCGACGTTCGGCGCTACCTCTACCGACGCCTAAGCGGCGCTGCGGATACGGCCTCGACGGCGGACGACCTGGCTGCGGACGTCCTGGTTATCGCATGGCGCAGGCGCGCCGAGATTCCGCCCGGTGCGGAGTTGCCGTGGCTATACGGGGTAGCCAGGCGGGTTCTCGCCAACTATCGCCGACGGCCGCAGGAGGTCCTGGTGGCCGATCTGGGCGAACTCGACGCCGTGGACGAAGCCGACCCGGGCCACATCGTGTCGGAGGACGCAGCCCTCATATCGGCGTGGCGTGCCCTGGCGCCACGCGACCGGGAGATCCTGCGCCTCGTTGCCTGGGAGGGTCTGGGAGGTCGGGAACTCGCCCTGGCCCTGGGAATCTCTGAGGGCGGAGCCGCCTCGGCCCTCTCCCGGGCCCGGTCGCGATTCGAGGAACTCATCGCCGACATGCAAGGAACGCCCCGCTCCTGACATAGACATGAGTGGAAGGGGGCCATCATGGCTGACCACGCTGATCTCACCGGGACTGATCCGCTCGCGACTCTTCGCGAGGCCGATCCAGCACGAGGGGCCCCCGAGCCCGACCTGGCCGCCATCCGGGCGCGAGCCCTGGATCGCTCCAGTGCCGTGCCCTTGAGGGGCCGGCGGACGATGGTCGTGGTCGGTGCTGCTGCCGCGGGCGTGGCGCTCCTCGCCGGTGTTGGTCTCGCGGGCGTGGCGGTGGGGCGCGTGACCGCGCCGGAATCCGACGTGGCAGCCGCGCCGGTCGCCGCCGACGAACTCCCGGTGGTTGGCGATGCGTCGCCGCCGATCCCCGTCGTTGCCGCTCAACCCACTCCGGGAGTGGAGGCGGGGGGCAGCGTCGCGATGTCGGGTCCGGTTGCCGACAAGGCCATGGCCATCTACCCCGGGTACGGCGCGGCGATGATCCCCGGCCCGAACCTCTCCGATGAGGCGGGGACCGCTCCCGGGTACCGACTCGACAGTGCGGATATCGACATTCGGGCCCTGGCGAAGCGACTCGCAGAGTCCTTCGATGTCTCTGGTGAGCCGACCCGGCAGGACTACGGCTGGACTGTGGGCAGCCTTGATGGCACAGGACCTTCGATCTGGATCGGCGATGACGCCACGGTGTCGTGGTCGTACTCAGATCCATCCCAGGACCCGTGGTCGTGCGGGGTGATCGAGGAGCCGCAGCCGGTCGATCCTGATTCGGGTGGCTCGACTGACGCGAGCGCCGGAGAGCCGTGCACCCCCGAGGTCGCGCCCATGGGGCAGCGTGAAGCGCTCCGAGAGGCCCGCAGGATCCTCAGCGGACTAGGTGTTGCCGACCAGTCGGTGGATGGCGTCGACGTCGAATGGGAAACAGGGGGCGATGACTACACAACGTGGGTGACCGCGTGGCAGCGTGTCGACGGGCAGCGCACGCAGCTGTCGTGGAGCTTCACATTCGCTGGCGAGGACGTCGCGTGGGCGAACGGCTTCGCGGCGGGACTGGAGCAGGTGCCGTCGTACCCGATCGTGGGTGCTCGCACGGCAGTGACGCGATCGAGCGACCCGAAGTTCTCTGCGTTCGGTCCTACCCCTCTGGACTACGGGATCGCGGTCCCCCTCGCTGAAGCCCGCGAGGATGCCACGACCAGTGCCAGCGCTACGAGCGAGTCATCGCCGGCGCCCTCGGGTGATCCGCGCCGTGTGCAGGTCTGGTGGGATCCGATGGTGGCCGTGAGCGCGGAGCGTTCACTTGCCCAGTACTGGCAGCCCGACGGCACGCTGCTCATCCTGCCGGCGTACCGCGTCACCACTGCGGACGACCGTGGCACCTGGGCGATCATCGCCGTGGCGGAGACCGCCATCGACTTCATCGCGCCGACCGAGTGAGGTGGCCCGATAGGGTGATGCGGTCGGGTGCCCGCACCCGGCAGGGAGGGATGGCCGAGCGGCCGAAGGCGACGGTCTTGAAAACCGTTGAGGCGTAACCCGTCTCCGTGGGTTCAAATCCCACTCCCTCCGCTCAGCTGGCTAAGCGCTGGTCTATCGCGGGTTGACCGAGCGGTAGATCAGCGCCCAGGCGCAGATGAACCAGGCGGACACCAGTCCGAGTGCCAGCCAGGCGATGATCGCGCCAGGTGCCCCGGTGATGAAGAAGCCGTCGAGCGCCGCGAGGAACCACAGCACGAAGCACAAGACGCCCATGATCAGCACGGTGATGAGCCAGCGACCCCAGCGTGCACCGATGGTCCGGAGGTTGACGGCCACCGGGTTGCGCCTGCCATCGATGACAGCGAGGAGCAGGTACGGCGTCAGGGCGAGGATGACGAAGCCCGGAAGGACATAGAGCGCGAAGGCGAGGGTTGTCACGAGCGCAAGTGCGATGCCCCAGCCGAGGAGCGGCAGCAAGCGGGTCCGAACAGTCGTGAGCGCCGTAGCCGCAGACACCGCACCCTCGACCGCCTGCAGCATGGCCGCGGCGACGAGGCCGAACGACCCGATGAGGACGACGAGCGACAGCAGGGCCACCACGATGAAGGTCAGGGACAGATAGGGCAGGACCCCGGGAAGCAGAAGCAGTCCCTGGAGAACGGCATTGATGAGCACCACGGGGATGATCACCCGCCAGGCGCGCCACATGCGGACGAAGCCTGTTGCCAAGACGCTCACGCGATAGAGCGGCGGTGTCTGCTCGAGAGTCGTCACGACGCCTCCAGGACGGCTGCTTGAAGGACGTCGGTGGCATTGCCCTCAAAGATCACCTGACCGCCGACCGCGACAGACATGTCGAATGGCTTGGCCGGGCCGGCCGTCACCAGGATCTCCTCGCCGTCCACCGTCGAGCCGACGCAGGTGAAGCCTGCATCCACCGCACTGCACGTCGGTGCGACAAGGATCGGCACCTCCTGCTCGACGAGGATGACGTTCGCCGCATTGCGCACCGTCGTGACGCTCGCTCCACTCACCGGTGTCAGCGATGCCACCTGCGAGCACGCGGTGAGCAGCGCTACTGCTGCACCCAGCGCCACGACGGGACCGACGCGCGTCATGCTGCACCTCCATGCGCCAGGAGTTGTGCCTTCGCCTTCATCTGCTCTGCTTCCACGACGGCATCGGTGATCGCCGAGAGGTCGAATGGCACAGGCATGAGCAGTTCGACGTTGCGATCCAGGGGTGACCCCGCAAGGCGCGGTGGATCGCTGAGCCACGAGTTTGCCGCCAGTTCTCGGCTCAGTGAGGCCAGCCCGGTCTGGCTGAGGTCGCCCGGGGTCCAGGTGGGTGGCGCGGCGTGGTCGAGTGCCGTGACGAAGAAGGACAGAGTGCCATCGCGATTATCAACGAGGTCGATGAGTTGCTGCTGCTGCGGGAAGTCGACGCACGACGCTGTCGTGATCTCCCAGAAGCCACCTGTGCCGGTGTCGCGGGTGTGCGCCGTGATCGTGTTGACATGCGTGTGGCCGTTGAGCCAGGCGATGCACACCGGGTAGCGCAGGAGCATTGCGATGAACTCCTCCGCATGGACCAGCCGCTGGCCTCCCCACACCGGCGTCGCGTCGTTCTCCAGTGTGAAGGAGTTGTGATGACTGCACACCATGGCGAGGCGTCCCTCAGCCTCGCACTGTGCGAGCTGTGCCTCGAGCCAGGTGAACTGATCCTCGGGCACAGCGCCGTCGGCACCCGATGCCATGTTGCAGGTGTCGAGGCCGAAGACGCGCAGGTAGGGAGTGAGGTCCGCGCTCCACCATGTCTGTCCGCTGTCGACATTGGCCTGGGTCCAGCCGTGACCCACCGGACCAGGGACGGCCGGTGACTCTAGGTGGGCCTGCATGAACTCGGTGCGCTCGAGCATCTTGCGCGCCGGGTCGGGGGTGACCGTCTTGATGCCGGGGAGCAGGCCGAGTTGCTGGCGGATCGCATTGGCGGCCATCTGCGCTGCGCTGAGATCACTCGCGTAGCCCTGAAGCCAGTTGACCGCGAGCGCATCCCCCGTCGCGGCCTTGCGATCGCCGACCGCCCACGCGAAGAGCGCAGGATCGGGGCGGAAGGTGCCCATGAAAGTCGAGTCGTGGTTGCCGTAGACGGCGTACCACGGGATGGGCAGTCCTTGGGACTGCACCGGATTGCTCACTGCCGCAGCGAGCATCCCGGGAACCGTCGGATAGCCGCGCTCGCCGTAGACGTCACCGGACGGATCGTCGGGGTGGTACGCGTACGTCGCTTCCGCCCACACCTGGGGACCCTCGTACTGCCCGGCCGCTCCGCTGTTCGGTGTCACGTCCTTGCCGTCGAGGATGTCGATGTACCACCGTGTCTCGAGCTGGGACAGGTTGTCCGCGCTATCCCCGGTGCTCAGCGCACTCGCGAGGGGTGCTCCCGTCACCGAGCTGGTCTGTGCCGCGACCACGCTGTCCACGACGGAGGCCAGCACGTGGACGGTGAGGGTGTCCTGCGGGCGGCAGGCGTCGGTGAAGAGCGTCGGCGCGAGGCTCTGGATGGCGTCCATCCGGGCCGGGGTCTGGGCGTCGATGACGTGGATGTCCGACAGGTGAGCGAAGTAGTACAGCGAGCGGCGTGATGTCGCCCGTGCCTCGTCGGCGGTGCCCCCGAGCAGGTCATAGCGCGGGATGAAGTCCTCGCCGGCCCCAGCCAGGAGCGTCCGGTAGTCGCCACGCACCGGCTGAGCCGACATCTTGATGGTCTGCAGCAGGGTCGTCTGGCTGTCGGCCAAGCGCATCGGGGCGGCGAGCGCCTGGCCCATCACCTCCCGGGCGATACCCCAGGTGGCCGCGAGAGCAGCGGTGCTCGCGATGAAGGTACGGCGGGAGAGGGACACGAGAGGGAATGCTATGCCTCGGTAGCGTGATCTGTTGCGGATTGCGGACAGTGGGAGGCGATATGGACGTCGGGGCGATGCTGCGCCTGGGCATCATCGATTTCCTCATCCTGGTCGCCTGCGCCGTGCTGATCGGCTTCCTCGCGCCGCGATGCCCGGACCGCTGGTTCGCACGAGATGTCGGTCCGCTCAAGCTCACCCGCTGGGATCGGATCGCGACGTATCGCAGGATCGGGATCCCGTGGTTCGCCAAATGGCTGCCCGAGGGTGGTTCGTGGTTGGGCGGACAGAGCAAGTCGAGCCTCTTCGGCGTCGATGCGACGAGTCTTCGCGCCTACCTGGTCGAGGTCAGGCGAGGTGAATGGGTGCACTTCCTCTCCGCATTCACCTTCCTCATGATCGTGCCCTTCAATCCGTGGCAGCTCATCGTGCTGTGGTTTTGCATCGTCTTCATCGGCAACATGGTCTTCTTCCTGGTGCTGCGCTATAACCAGTTGCGCCTGACGTCCGTCCTCGCCCGCCTGGAGCGCTAGGGTCTGGCCCACAAGGAGGGCCCATGGAATACGGCGTGACTTCGATGACTGCTCCGCTGCGACGCGCGGCGGTCCGTCGGCCCGCCCCGACGTCGGACTTCGCACGTGCCCACTGGGCCCAGCCATTGGATGTCGACCTGCTGCTCGACCAGCATGCGGCGTTCGTCGGGATCCTTCAGCGCCTGGGTGTGGATGTGATCGAGCTCCCCGCGCTAGACGGGCTACCGGACTCCTGCTTCACCTACGATCCCGCGTTCACCGTCTCGGATGGCGTGGTCACGCTCCGTGCGGCCAAGCAGGTGCGCGTCGGCGAGGGCGAGCGACTGGCTGCTGATCTCGCGGCGGCGGGCGTGCCGACTGTCGCCTCTCTCGGTGGGAGCGCCACGGCCGATGGTGGTGACATGTTCTGGCTGGACGACGCGACCCTCGCTATTGGTCGCTCCTATCGGACGAACTCGGCCGCGGTGGCCCAGCTGGACGAGATTCTCAGGCCTCGAGGCATCCGGATCGAGGTCTACGACGTGCCGCACGACCAGGGGCCTGAGTGGTGCCTCCACCTGATGTCGGTGGTGTCCCCTGTCCGCGACGATCTGGCTGTCGTCTACGAGCGGCTCGCACCCGTCGCCATGCTCGAGGAACTTCGCCGCCGCGGCGTCGAGCTACTCCCCATCCCAGAAGAGGATTGGCTTACGCTCGGCTGCAATGTGCTTGCGGTCGCACCGGGCGTGGTCGTCATCGCCTCCGGCAACGAGGCGACGGCCGAGGCTCTTGCCTCCCGGGGGTGCGAGGTACACGTGTACGCCGCGAGCGAGATCAGCAAGGGCGAGGGAGGTCCCACCTGCCTGACGCGCCCGATCTGGCGCGCCTAGTACTCCACGTGCAACTGCCAGGCGCGTGCCCCGCCGACAAGCGCTGCCGCATTGGGCACGATGACAGTGTCGTCCCCGAGCTTCGCCACCTGGCTCGGCGTGATGTGACGTGAGTTGCCGCCGCCGAGGTAGAGCCGGTCCCACATGAACATGGGGCGCAGGCCGTCGACGCAGCGGACGAGGCGGCGCGACCACAGGCTGTCGCCCAGGCGTCGACGCTCGTGCTCGCCGATGTAGGTGTCGTAGGACAGCCCCCACCGCACCGGCGCCTGCGAGAGCTCGAGGTGAGGCGCGAGGTGGCCGCCGTCAAAGAGCGCGCAGCCCAGGCCGGTGCCCAGCGTGAGCACGAGCTCCAGGCCCTTGCCGGCGATGACCCCGGCTCCGTGGACCTCAGCGTCGTTGAGTACGAGCACGGGGATGCCCAGGGCCTCGCGCAGAGCGGCTCTCGCATCGAATCCGTGCCACTGCGTGACGAGGTTGGGGTCCACGCGCGTCCGCGGTCCGCGAACGGTGATGTAGTGCGGGGTCGCGACCACGACACCGTGTCGGATCATCCCGGGCAGACCGACGGTGGCGTGGGTGGCGTGCGGCAGCTTCTTGGACAGATCAACCAAGGTCTTGACGAAGAGCTTCGTGGAGAGCGGATAGGGAGTTGGCACGCGCACGGGCTGGGCACGCATCGTCCCTGCGTCGTCGAGGACGGTCGCCTTGATGCCGCCGCCACCGCAGTCGATGACCAGGGTGGAGACCATGGGGTCTTCTGCGCTCACGCGACAGCAGTGTGCCGTGTCCGATCCCGACCCGGTAATCTGACCCGGCCAGTTCGCCTGGCGAGGAGGCGTCGCCTAGTCCGGTCTATGGCGCCCGCCTGCTAAGCGGGTTTGGGGCTAAAACCCCATCGAGGGTTCAAATCCCTCCGCCTCCGCCGATGACAACGGACCGCCCCCTGGGCGGTCCGTTGTCTTTATTCGGACGCCTACCTGCGGTAGTCCCTGCGACTGACGGCTGGGGCGGCCCGCTGCTCGTCGCCTCGGACTGCGACGACGGTGATGCGCGCATTGCGTCGCTTGCCGGCGACCTCGATGCGGCATCGCAACCCGTGGCTGAGGCCAACTGAATTCAGGACGCATGCCGGCTCGGTCCAAGGAGATGGCTTGACGTAGACGTGGTACGTGGGCAAGACCGCACCCACATTCTCCGGCGCCCGCCACGTCACGATGAGCCCCGACCGACCGATGGTGCGCAGTTGGACATCCTCAGGCGGAGCCAGTGGAAGGGTGTCGTCGGACCACACAAAGCCCGGTGGCGACGGATCGCACGATGCCCGTGCACGAGTGAAGAGGTTCTCGCGAATCGCGCGGTAGACAGGGCTCGCAGCAACGTTGCGCAGTTCGTGTGGGTCACGTGCGTAGTCGTAGAGCTCCTCCTCGCCCGTGGCATATCGGACGTAGAGGTGCTGCGCCGTCCGGAATCCGCAGTAGGCAGGGCGATCCCACTGTCCGCCCCAGCTCGTGGCCTCCATCACCACACCGTCCCGCCAATACGACCGGGTGCTCTTGCCGTCGATGTCGGTCGCGGGCAGTCCTAGCAGGTCCAGGATCGTCGCGTGCACGTCGACATTGGCTGCGACGACACGGGAGTCCTTGACTCCCGCGGGCAGGGTGCCGTCGAAGCGCATGACCAGCGGAACTCGGACGGAGACGTCGTAGGGGGTGTTCTTGCCCTGGAGACGGTGCTCCCCCCACGCGAATCCGTTGTCGGACATGAAGACGATGAGGGTGTTCTCGAGTCGCCCACTCTCCCGGAGGGTGTCGATCATGCGCCCAACGGCCGTGTCGATTCCACGAAGCATGTCGGACTGGTTCTCGACCACGTCGTCAAGGGTGATGTCCACGGTCTGGTTGCGTCCCTCCATGTCCCAGAGCTCGGACTTGGGCAACTTCTGCATCCACTCGGGGTAGGTCGACATGTCGTCCTGATTGGTGGAGGGCGAGGTGAAGCGCGAAGCGCGCTTGACGTCATCCAGCAACCCATCTGCCCGAGTGAGTCCGGCATACGGGCCAGGGTCGAAGGGGTAGTGCGGCGCATACGGCGCGTAGTAGGTGAAGAACGGCTGGTCCTCGGGAGTGGCCTGCATGAATTCGATGGCCTGGTCAGCGAGCTCGTCGGTGAGGTACCTGCGCACTCCGGGGACGGGATCGGGATCTGACGTCAGCCGGTAGCGCACGTGATTTCCGCCGAGGAATGCGGCCCACGTGTCCCACCCCGGCGGAACCTTGCCTCGAGCGAGTTCCGTCCCGTTGAGGTACTTGCCGAACAGTCCGGTGTTGTAGCCCGCGTCATCCAGCCGGGTAGCGAGCGTTTCGGCGTCCTCGCCGCCGTAGGTGAAGGCCGGCCACCCGCCCCAGGCCGAGGAGACGGCGTTCTGCCAGACACCGGTGCGATGGGCGAAGTTGCCGGTGAGCAGGCTCGCCCGGCTGGGGCAGCACCATGACGTCGGCACGAAGGCCTGGGTGTACGTGACGCCCTTCGCGGCAAGTTCGGACATCACGGTGGGCATCGCGACCTCGGTGCCGATGCGCTGATCATCCGTGAGAATCAGCAGGACGTTGGGAGGGGTGGTGACCTCCTCGACGGGAGGTGGCTCGACCGGGTCCTCGGCAGGGAGAGCGGCACTCACGGGCGAGGCGATGGCCGCCACGAGAAGGGCAGCCAGCATCGTCGTCAACCAGGGTCGGGGCACCGCACCATTCTGCCGTGTCCGTTATGCGCGAAGCGCGTCCAGTCAGGCCCTGACGGTGAGTACCCCCCGCTTGAGCCGCGAACGCAAGCGGCGCAGCCCCGTGGACGCCGGTCCACTCGTGACGTCACCGTCAAGGTCGAAGCGCGAGTTGTGCAGCGGGCATGCCCATCCTCCAGAGGCGGCGTTGACGATGCCGCCAGCGTGCGGGCAGCGGCGGTCGAGGGCGACGTACGACTTGCGACCTGTGCGAACGACGGCCACCTGCGTGCTGCCGATGCGGCCGACGACGGCAGCGCCACCGACCTTCTTGAGCGCGGGGTAGTCGCGGAGCCTGACCTTCAGGCTTCCTGCTGCCTGTGCAACGCCGTTGGCCGTGGCGGCGCCGAGGCCGCAGAGTGCGGCCGCGGCTGCGAGCGCTTGGCGCCGGGTGATCCCGAGTCGCTCGATCGACTGGTCCGTGTCCATGGTTCGATTGTGCCGACCCATCGGCCCACGCGCACCTCGAGCCGATGGGCCGGGGACTGAAGGGGCGGCCGAACCCCGGTGGACCTGCGCTCAGGGGCGGCATCCGATGCGGCTAGACTCCATCTCCGCAAGGCGCCCGTAGCTCAACGGATAGAGCATTTGACTACGGATCAAAAGGTT
>JBMTDJ010000011.1:0-41373 GCA_049431945.1 Candidatus Nanopelagicales bacterium
CCGAGGAGCTGAGCGAGCCGACGATCGCCGCGTCCGAGGAGCCGACGCCGTCTGACGAGCCGACGCCGTCTGAGGAGCCGACGCCGTCTGAGGAGCCGACGCCGTCCGAGGAGCCTGCACCGTCCGACGTGTCCGAAGAGCCGGACATCCCGACGACGGCGGAGCGAAGCAGCAGCGTTGCCCGCAATGGGACGGCGGGGATGCGCGTCGCCTGGCAGACGGCGGCAACGTTCGGCAGCATTCCGACGCCGGACCCTGAGGAGTCGGGGCTCGACACCGTGACGGTGAAGCCGCCAGTGTCGCTGCCTTCGGTGGAGTTCACGGCCAAGGGACCGCTTGCGTACGGGACCACTGGCTCAACCGGCTTCACGTTCGGCGGTCGCAACATTCCGGCTGACTCGATCTGGGTAGCGCGACTGGACACAAGGACTGAGCCGCCGACGGTGACGTCATTGCGTCACTGGCCGCGCGGTGAGGCCGGGGTCCAGGTCGTCGACGTCACTGAGACAGGCTCAACTACCCGAGATGCGAGCGGGAACGTCGCTCCCGCGAACTTCCAGAGGGTGTATCTCCTGCTGAAGCTCAACTCTCGGGCATGGAATGCCCGGAATCCCTCGGCCATCATCGCAGCGAATCCGCGCATGCCGGTCCGGCTGGGTCTGTTTACGGTTTCCGTGAATCAAGAGACCGGGGAAATTGGCGAGCATGTGGGGCTCTCGTTTAGTCCTGGAGCGCAGCAAGGCAGGCGCTGTGGAAACGGAGTTTCGGAGGTATGCGCGACCTATCCGCGCGGCCTTGCCGAGTCCGCGGGTTCTGATCGGGTGAGCGTGACCGTCTTCTACCAGGCTCAGGGATCGCTCACCGTCGGCGGCCGAAGTCTGTCATTCGGTGTCGGAGCAGCGGCGCAAACGACTGTCACGACCTATCGTGACCGCACGCAAAATGGCGGTACCAACACGGAGGTGGGGAGCGGAGCGGCCAGGCTGCCCTCGGACAATCTCGATGCGCGCGACGCCTACTTCCTTCCTGGCAATTGGGTGTCCGCTAACTACGAGGGATCCATGGAATGGAACGGCGGCACCCTCCAGGCGCGAGGTCAAGGCGGGCTCGGCGCAGCGGTTCTTCTCAATGAAGGCGGCACGTCCATCAACGATCCGCTGAGATTCGCGAGCGCGAACCTGACGTCGACGGGCGTCGTGCGGATCACGGCGGCGGCATCCACCGATGCGGCTGGCGCCTACGTCGCGGGATACTTCACGGGCCGGATGACGCTTGGTGGCACCACGCTCCAAGCGTCATTGAATTCGGCGCTGCCCTTCGTCGCCAAGATCGCTAGGTCCGCCCGCGGCCTGGAGTGGCAGTGGGCCGCCCAGGGCACGGCCGTGAGGTCGGGGGAGGCCGGAGGTGTCATTAATGCGATTGCCGTGACGCCGTCGGGAGTGCGGGTCGCAGGCACCCAGTGGGGCGCGATGAATTTCGGGTCACATCGGCTCATCGGCCCCTACGATCGCTCGGCGCCGCGATCGCTCTTCGCCGCCGCGTTCGTACCCGGGACCGGCTGGTCGTGGGCGGTCGCCTCCGATCCTCCCGAGTACGGCGTCGCTCCCACGAGCCTGCTTGCCATCGGTACGGGTGCTGGCGCGGTCAGCGGAATCTACGGGGCGGTCAATGGCACCGCGGTGCTCGAGGGAGTCACCTTCGGAAGTCGGAGCACGTGCGACGCCAATACGTGCCATCCGTTGCCCTTCGGAATCGGAGTCGGCGTGGATTCGACCCGGCCCGCGCCGCCCAACGATGTCGCTGCCCAGGGAGTCAACGGCGGTGTCTATGTCACGTGGACCCCATCCGTGGCGGACGGCGGCTCCCCCATCGCGAGCTACACCGCCACGGTGCGGAACTTCAACGGTGCGTCGTCCGGAACATGCCAGATCGAGGTGACGGATGAGGATGCACCCCTGTCTTGCACGATCACCGGACTCGTGGACGTCCCGTACACCGTCTCAGTCACCGCCACCAATGGCCAGGGACGCACCTCCCTGGACAGTGACGCCATCACCTTCACGCCGACATCGCAGGTGCCCAGCGCCCCGCGTGATGTCCGTGTCGTCCTCGACATTGACAACGTCACCTTCGCTGTCTTGTGGTCGCCGCCAACCGACACGGGCGGATCCGCGATTGCGTCGTATACCGCGACAGCGCGCGCCGAGGACGGGACCTCACTGTCCTGCACCTCGTCTGCAAACCGCTGCACCATCGAGGGGCTCGCGGTCGGTGAGACCTATTCCGTGTCCGTGACGGCCACCAATGGCGCGGGGCGCACCGGGCCGGCATCGGCCGCTCAGGAGCACATCGCTGAGACGTATCCGGGACGGGTCGTCGGCCTGAGCGTTTTCGGCGGCAACGCTGAGGTTGTCGTGCAGTGGTCACCGCCCGCGAGTGATGGTGGCAGTCCCATCGTCAGCTACACCGCCGTCGCATCCAATGGCAAGCGCTGCGTTGCGGAGGCTCCAGCAACCACCTGCACCCTCACGGGCATGACCAACGGCACACCGGTGACGGTCGCCGTATTCGCGACCAATGAGCTCGACCGGGGTCCCGAGGTCGAGAGCGACTCGGTCACGCCCAATGCTGCGCCCAACGCGCCGACGGACGTGGACTTCGTCGGTATCCCCGCCAATGGCGAGGCCGTCGTGAGTTGGCGCCCGGCGCCTGACGGAGCTCCCGCGTCGTCTTTCAGGGCGACCGCGTATCGCATGACCAGGCTAGGGCTGACAAGTGCGGGGACATGCACCGCTGCAGCCGCCGCTCGGCAGTGCGCAATCACGGGGCTCGAGACGTCTCAGATCAATAGCGATCCCGCCAGGTACGCCTTCGACGTCGTCGCTATCGGAGCAAATGCGCTGGTGTCGGCGCCCTCGCGGCCGATGAAGGAGGCGGACATGATCGCGCCGCCGGTGGGCTCATTGGTTGCTCGTTCAGGCTCAGAGAGCATCTACGTGAATGGCCTCGCGATTGAGCGAGCGACTCCGGGGTTGACCATGGTGGCGACGGCTCAGCCTGGCGGCAGGTCGTGTACGGCGCCCGCAACCGGCAGAGGCGAATTCGCCTGCGTCATCGAGGGTCTCACGAATGACACGGCCTACACGGTAAGCGCCTACATCACGAGTGCTGCCGGCAACAGTGACACGTTCACCGCGGCGGATCCGGTCATCCCGCTGGCCCCCGCTGGCCCTCCCGATGCCCCGCGCGACATCACGGTGACCGTGGACGAACTGGGTGTGGCGACGATCCGCTGGCAGGCGGTCCCCTCGGATCCGCGTGCCCCCGTCGTCTCCTACGTGCCGCGCCTCGTGGACAACTTCGGGCAGCCGATCTTTTGCGAAGCCGTCTCGGGCGACACGACCAGCCGGCGCTGCTCCACGCGGGCCTTGACGCCTGGCCGTTCGTACGTCGCCGCCGTGTATGCGCAGAACAGGGTTGGCGCTGGAGCCGAAGGATTCTCGGCACGGTCGGTCACGTATCTCACCCCGCCCGGGGTAGTGAAGTCCCTCACGGCTCAACCGGGTCCCGGCCAGGTCTCGCTCCTCTGGGAGGCCCCCGACGATGGCGGAGGTGCACCCGTCAAGTCGTACACGGTCACCGCAGATGGTCGCGTCGTATGCCGACTCGACGCTCCCGCGACGGGGTGCCTTGTGCGCGATCTCGAAAACGAGCGCACCTACACCTTCGCGGTGACGGCGTCGAATGGTTCTCGCACGAGCGAGTCGGCCACAGTCTCAGCGAAGCCGCGTGCGGGGCTGCCGAGCGCTCCCCGCAATGTGGGCGCGCGCCTCGACGGCCAAGGGGGCGTCAAGGTCGTGTGGGAGCCACCCGCCACGTCAGGCGGGGGCGACATCACCGGCTATGAGGTCGTCCTCTCCCGTGACGGGGTGCCCGACGTCAATGACGTCGCCTGCCGCGTCGGGGGTGCTGTATTCGAATGCGTGGTGCCTCTCACGGCCGCGTCTCAGGGCCAGCAGTGGACCTTCGGGGTCCGCGCTGTCACGGACACGGGCACGGGCCCGTACTCGCCACCGTCACTGCCGGTGACGGTGGTCCTACCCCCGACGGCGACCGTACGGGGTCTCGGTCTCGTCCCGGGCTATCGCTCGGTCTCGGTGTCGTGGGGCGACATCCAGCAACTCGGGGGCCGGATCACAGGGGGGCTCGTGCGCCTGCAGCCGGGCGGTGCGACGTGCCAGGTCCCGACGGGGGTGCAGGGCTGCACCATCCAGGGACTGACCAACGGAGTCGAGTACACGGCCTACATGGCCGTTCTCAACGAGGCCGGCTATGGCCCGTGGGCAGAATCGCAACCGGCGACTCCGCGAGCCACGCTTCCCGGGGCACCCTCGGGAGTCCAGGCACTTCCGGGAGCGAATGGGGACGTCCAGGTCTCCTGGGCACCGCCGGAGTTCCTCGGGGATAGCCCCATCACGGGATACATCGCGGTCGCTCGCTTGGGGCCTGTAACAAGTGACGCAGGCAGTTGCCGCACCGACGGCGATCTGTCATGCGTGATCGAAGGCCTCCCCCTCGAGCAAAATGGGGTTCCATACAGCTACGTCGTGCTGGTGCACGCCGTCACGGCTGACGGCGGAGGGCCCTTCTCCGAGCCGACAGCACCGTTCGAGCCCGGATCGGTCGGCGCGAGCGCGCCGGCTCCCGTGACGGATCTGCGCGGCGTCGCCGAGGACCGTTGTGTCTCGGTCTCGTGGCTGCCCTCGGCGAGCAACGGCGGTGCGCCGATCGGATCGCAGAGCATCGACGTGGTCGGCAATTCGGTCTCGGTCGTGGGACTTCCGATGGATGTCAACGCATCGCAGTATCGAATGTGCGGCTTGACCAACGGTGAGTCCTACTCCGTCCAGGTCTTCGTGGCCAATCGTGTCGGTCGATCTGCGTCCGAGGTGATCTCGGTGACACCGCGTGCGGCTCCGATGCCACCTCAGCCTCCGGCGGTGCCTCCACAGGCGCCGGGTGCGCCCGTTGGGGTCGCCGGCCGCAACGTCGTCGAACTCACGTGGGCGGCTGCGCCTACGGCTGACGTTGATCAGGTGACCGGCTACCACGTGCAGCGACGCGTGGCGGGCACGGAGGCGTGGGCTGACGTGACCGCCAACACCGGCACCGCGCTGACCCGGCTGACGGTCGGGAGCCTGGCGAATGGCCGCGGCTATGAATTCCGAGTCCGAGCCGTCAATGCCGATGGCGCGGGTCCCTGGTCTGACGCGTCGATCGCGGTGACACCTCGGTCGGATCGTCCTGGCGCGCCAGGACGCCCTGTGGGAACGGCGGGGAACGGCCAGGTGGACCTGCAGTGGGCTGCTCCCCAGGACGACGGGGGCGGAGAGATCGTCGGCTACCAGGTCGAGGTGTCCACGGACGGTCAGAACTGGGTGGTCGCGATCCCTGACACGCGGTCGAGCCTGGCCGCGGTGACGGTCCCCGGGCTGACGAACGGCACGTCGTACGTCTTCCGTGTTGCGGCGATCAATGACGCGGGCGTGGGGGATGCCTCGGATGTGTCCGACGCATCGATCGCGTCGGAGCCGTCGGCTCCCGTGCAGCCGCTGCCGCCGGTGGCGCCGCCCCCTCCGGGCCCGCCGCTACCTCCGCCACCTCCTCCGGCGCCCACCCCCGTGGTGGGTCCCGGGCCGGCGCCCGGGCCTCCGCCGACGGTCGTCCCGGACGAGCCGGAGCCTGGACGAGTGGCCTCGAGCCCTGTGGCTCCGACCGCCACGGCCCTGGTCGAGTCTGCCCGGGTCTCGTGGTCGAAGCCCACGAGCGCGGGGACCGGCGCGATCACGCACTACTGGGTCCAGGCAACGCCCGGTGGGCTCGGCTGTGAGTCGACTCCCGAGGAGCCGCTGAGTTGCGTGGTCACGGGGCTCACGCCGGGAACGTCGTACACCTTCACGGTGGAAGCGATCAACCCGGTCGGGTTCTCCCTTCCGAGTGAGCCTTCGAATGCCGTGGTGCCGCGTGCGGCGAAGAAGTCGATCGTCATCAAGGGCAAGCGGCCCAAGGCCACGCGAGTCGTGGTGCGGGGAACGACCACGGGGCTGGCAGCAGGCACCACGCTGACGCCTCGCTACCGCGTGCTCGTCAACGGGAAGGGCAAGTGGAAGCGTGGCAAGGCGATCACGCTCAAGGCGACCGGCAAGTTCACATTCCGCCTCAAGGTCAAGGCCAGTCAGACGATCCAGGTGCGGATCAAGGGCCCGGCCAAGGTGAAGTCGAACTCCGTGACGGTCGCGCCGAAGAGGTAGCGGCGGGAGGGCTTCATCCCAGACCGAGGGTCGCGTCGTGCAGAACGGCGCGACCCTCGCCTTGCGAGGTGACGCAGTGAATGCCGGATCGGCCTAGAGCGTCGCGGGGTAGCGACGGCGCACGAGTGCGCTGAGGCCGAAGGCGAGAGCCGCCATCGTCGCGATGGCGAGGTAGTTGCCGTATGCCGTGACGAAGGCGAGCGGTGCCGCGATGAGCGCCGCTACAACCGGGCTGAGAGACGTGAGAACCCACCTGAGTCGCTGGGGTCGATCGAGCTTGCGGACGAGCAGGTCGTCGCGCAAGGCGATGCCGATGAGCAAGACCTCCATGAGGCTCACGCAGGCCATGTAGACGAAGAAGAACGCGAGGGCGCGAGGATCCCACTCTTCGCCGAGTAGGGCGGCGGGCAGAGGAAGCAGCGCGATGAAGGCGAGATAGATAAGGACTGCCCAGATGTAGCGGTCGTCCATGCGGCGCAGCGTGAGCGTGAAGCGATGGTTGGCCTTCCAGTAGAAGCCGACCCAGATGAAGGTGAAGGCGTACGCCCAGATGTTGCCCAAGCTCTCGACGATGATCTCCCCGACATTGCTGGAGTTGAGATCGGTGAGCGCCGGTAGGACGAGTTGGACGGCGATGAGAGTGAGGCTGATGGCGTAGACCGCATCGCTGAAGAAGATGACGCGCTCGAAGCCCTGGGTGCCGCGCTCATAGAAGCGCTGCGTCCACGGATCGGCATCCGGGCCGTCCTTGGGCGCGGGCTGGTCCTCGCTCAGGTCGTCGAGCATGGCCCGAGGGTAGCCATGTCGGGCCCCCTCACGGGTCGATCAACTCGATGCTCACGGTCGTCAGTCGCTCGGGCAGGGAGTTGACGACGTCGCGGCGCGGGTCGGGCACGTCGAGGTGCGGTCCGCGCGCAATTGTCCGGAGCGGCCTCAGGCGGGGATCCTCGAGGACCGCCTCGATGAGGGGACCGTCGCCTCCGGTGGCCAGGTAGACCACGGGAAGCGCTGGCAGGACGGTGCGGACGACGTAGCCGACTGCCGCATCGACCAGCTCGTGCACCTGCTTGTCGCGTCGGCGGGCGAAGCGCTGCTGGGACCACCCACCTGCGGCCGTACGTCCTTGGACGTGGCGCTTGCCGACGTCGCTGGCGATGACCGCAGTGCCTTCGACGATGGCGGCGGCAAAGCCGCCCCGGCGGATGAGGATGACACCGGTACGCGGCACTCGTGCTACGGCGTCGATGAAATCGGCGGTGCTGGCCGCTCTCACGGGGAAGGGCGGTGACAGCGTCGCGGTCGCGGTATCCGTGCCTGCCAGGTGCAGTCGACCGTCCACGATCGACGCGGTTGCACCGCCGTGGCGCTCGCCGAATCCGGCGACCCAGCGGGCCAGGCGTGACGCCGGGACCTGCACCGTGCGAGCGGACATACCGACATCGTCGCAGGCGGCAGTGCCAGACTGTCGGCATGTCGACAGAGCCCGAAGCCACCAATGTCCTCGGTGGGCCGCTCGAGGAATGCGGCCGGGATCCGCTCACCGGGTTCTACCGCGACGGGTGCTGCTCGACCGGACCGGAGGATCTCGGCTCCCACACGGTGTGCGCCGTCGTCACTGCTGAATTCCTTGAGCATCAGCGCTCGACGGGGAATGACCTGATCACCCCTCGGCCCGAGTACCGATTCCCCGGCCTGAAGCCCGGTGATCGCTGGTGCGTGTGCGCTGCCCGGTGGCTGCACGCCTATCGCGACGGAGCCGCGGCGCCGGTGGTCCTGTCGGCCACCAACACCGCGGCTCTTCGCATCGTCCCCATCGAGGCCCTGCGTGAGCACGCCGTCGACGTGCCCGCGAGCCCGGAAGGGCTCGAGCCTCTCAACTGACGCGATCCCGCAGAGTGCGGAAGGCGCTCAGATGGTTGGAGGAGCCAGCCTTGAGATTCTTCAGCACGGTGGCGATATCCGCGGCGGGCATCTCAGCGAGCATGTCCTTGATATCGGCGATGTCGACCTTCTCCACCGTGATGCCCACCTTGGCGGCCTTGGCCGGCGAGGTCATGCCTTTGTCGTAGAGCTTGTCGTACAGCGCCTGGATATCGGTATTGTCGAATTCGCCGATCGCATCGCCGACAGTCGGGTCTTCGATGCCGTAGCGATCAAGAAGCACCCGCACCGCATCCATGTGCTTCTGCTCGGACTTGGCGATATTGATGAACTGGCGCACGCCGTACTCGTCGGCGAACTCTAGGTAGAGGTCGCGCGCCATCTTCTCCTCCTGGACCATGAAGGTGAGCATGTCCACCGTTTCCTGGTCGGCTGCGCTGGCGGGCGCCGCGGCGAGCAGGCCCGCTCCGATGGCGACGGCACCCACGGCGGCAGTAGCTGTGGCGAAAGTCTTGGTCCTCGTGGCCTGGGTCTTCATGGTTCCTCCTCCATCGGCCCGGCGGGTCGGCCAAGCCGCCCCTGTCGGGCTTCCCCGGGCTGTGTGCCGGGCTACTTCCGTTATCCGCCTTGAATGTGAAGATGAGGTCAGGCGCATGCAACGCGTCCGTACGGGCGACGTGCGGCGTGCGATTCCGTCGGGATCTGCAGGACCAAGGGCCCGCCCGGCGTAGTCTTCGGTCCATGACGGCGACCGACGAGCGGACTGACCTGGATGCAGCACTGGGCGCAGCGCGTCAGCGCTACGTCAATGAGCGCCCGTTGGGTGCGGCCATGCACGCCGAGGCGAGCGAGGTCATGCCGGGAGGCAATACCCGAACGGTGCTCTATCACCCGCCGTTCCCCCTGCGCATCGCCAGCGGGCAGGCCCAGCGCGTGGTCGATGTCGACGGTCGTGAGTACGTCGACATGCTGGGGGAGTACACCGCGGGGCTCTACGGGCACAGTCAGCAGACGATCCTCGATGCTGTCCGCACGGCGATGGACGACGGCATCAGCTTGGCGGGACACAACGTCTACGAGGCGCGCCTGGCCCGCCTGCTCGTCGATCGGTTTCCCGCGCTTGAGCTCGTGCGCTTCACCAACTCGGGCACCGAGGCCAATCTCATGGCCATCGCGCTGGCACGGGTCGTGACGGGACGGCCGGGGATCGCGGTCATGCGCGGCGGCTACCACGGCGGACTGCTCTATTACGGGGGAGGCGGCTCACCGGTCAATGCGCCCTACGAGGCGATCGTTCTCGATTACAACGACGTGGAGGGTGCACGCGCGGCGATTCGGGATAGCGCCGACCTGCTAGCCGCTGTCGTCGTCGAGCCTGTGCTCGGATCGGGCGGGGTGATCCCGGCGACTGAGGAGTTCCTCCTGGCCCTGCGCGAAGAGACCTCCGAGCGCGGCATCGTCCTCATCCTCGACGAGGTGATGACCTCGCGGTTGTCTCCCGGGGGCGCCGCGCCGCTCTACGACGTGCAGCCGGACCTGCTCACGCTCGGCAAATACCTTGGCGGCGGCCTGTCCTTCGGCGCATTCGGTGGTCGGGCGGACCTCATGGCCCGCTTCGACCCGTCGCAGCCCGGCGCGCTCCCACACGCGGGCACCTTCAACAACAACGTCCTGTCGATGGCAGCGGGACTGGCAGGACTCACCGAGGTCCTCGACGACGCGACCTTGAATGCGGTCAATGCTCGAGGGGACCGGCTGCGCGTGGCACTCAACGACGTCATGGCGCCGTACGGGTGGATCGCCACCGGCCGCGGCTCGATGATCGGCGTACATCCCGTTGCCGGTCCGGTGATGTCACCGGGCGATCTGGCCGTCGCGGATGATCGGCGCCGGGAACTACTCTTCCTCGATCTGCTCGAGCGCGGCTACTACATGGCGCCTCGTGGATTCATCGCCTTGAGTATCGAGGTCACCGACACGGACGTCGACGGCTTCGTGGATGCGGTCGCCGCATCTCTGGCGGCGCGGGAGTAGGCAGGACGGGGGCTAGGGAAGCGACCAATCGATGGGTACGTCGCCGAGCTCCTCAAGAAGGCTGTTGGCGCGGCTGAACGGCCGGGATCCGAAGAATCCGCGGTCAGCCGACATCGGACTGGGGTGCGCACTCGCGATCATGGGAGTGTCGCCGAGCATCGGCTCTAGGGACTGCGCATCCTTGCCCCACAGGATGGCGACGAGCGGTGCGTCCGGCCGGGCGACCAGTCCCTCGATGGCGGCGGCCGTGAACTCCTCCCAGCCTTTGCCGCGGTGACTACCGGAGTTGCCCGCCTGCACGGTCAGCACGCGGTTGAGAAGCATGACACCGCGCTGCGTCCACGGGGTGAGGTCGCCTGACGTCGGTCGGGTGATGCCCAGGTCCTCGCTCAACTCGCGGTAGATGTTCTGCAGGCTGCGGGGGATGGGTCGTACGTCAGGTGACACCGCGAAGGACAGACCGATCGGGTGGCCGGGAGTCGGGTAGGGGTCTTGGCCGACGATGAGGACGCGTACGTCGTCGAGCGGGGTGCCGAACGCCCGCAGGATGGCATCGCCCGCCGGTAGCCAGGGCCTGCCGTCGGCTCCTTCCGCCCGCAGGAAGTCGCCGAGCGCGGTGAGGTTGTCGCGCTGCGCGTCCAGCACCGGCACCCAGGACGGGTGGACCAGGTCCTCCAGAGCCGCAGCCACGCGACGACCGTATCCGCACCTGCGTAGGCTCGGGGTATGGGTCATGACCTTGTGCCGCCCGCCCCCCTCGTCATCGAGGGCCAGTCCCTGCCCATGGTGGGGCCTGCACGCATCTATGCGTGCGGCGTGACGCCGTACGACGTCACGCATCTCGGCCACGCCGCCACATTCGTCTGGGTGGACGCACTCGTGCGCACCCTGCGTCATGCCAACCTCACGCCGATCGTCACGCGCAACATCACCGATGTCGATGATGTCCTCACCGAGGCCGCGCGTCGTGCGGGGGCACCGTACGACGAGTTCGCCGCGATCCACCAGTACGACTTCGACCATGACATGTCGCACCTCGGAGTTCGCCGACCCGACCATGAGCCGCGCGCTCACCAGCACATCGGCAGCGTTGTGCGCCTCACGGCCGCCCTGCTCGATCGCGACGCGGCGTACGAGGTCGATGGCACTGTCTACTTCCGAGGCGCGATCGCCGTGGCCTCGACCGGTCTCGGCGAGGCTGACATCCTCGCCGCGCTCACGGAATTCGGTGAGGATGTCGACGACCCGGCCAAGGAGGCGCCGGTGGACGTGCCGGTTTGGCGGGCCTCAGCAGGCAACGATCCGGCGTGGCCGAGCCCCTGGGGTCCGGGCCGCCCGGGCTGGCATGCCGAGTGCACGGCGATGGTGCTCGACACCTACGGATCCAGCCTGGATATCCATGCCGGTGGCGCGGATCTCGCCTTCCCCCACCACGCCTACGAGGCAGCCCAGGCGGAGGCGGCGACCGGCGTCACCCCCTTCGCGCGCAGTTGGATGCGCGTCGGCACGGTGCGCATTGGCGGCGACAAGATGGCCAAGTCCACCGGCAACCTCGTGCTCGTCTCGGACCTGCTCAAGGAGCATCGCGGGGCAGCACTGCGGTTGATGATCCTCGACAGACGCTGGTGGGAGGCGTGGGACTACGAGCCTGGCCTGCTCGCGGCAGCCGAGGGGCGGCTCGATGCTCTGCACGCGGCGGCCGGTCGCCGAAGTGACGACGAGGCTGCCGAGGCGGAAGTCGTGAGGCTGCTGCTTGCCGACATTGACGTGCCCGCTGCCACGGCGGTGGCTCTGGAGTCCGGTGGTCGCGCGGCGCGCGTACTTGTGCAGGTGCTCGGGCTGTCGTGACGTCGTCACGCGAGGACCGACGCGAGGAGATCCTCGCTGTCGCCGCGCGCCTGTTCGCCCGCGACGGCTTCCACGGCGTCTCGATCGACGAGCTCGGCGCCGCTGTCGGGATCTCCGGCCCCGCGCTCTACCGATACTTCCCTGGCAAGGAGTCGATCCTGTCGGCGATGCTCGTTGACATCAGCCAGCGACTGCTCGAGGGGGGACAGGAGCGGGCGGACTCACTCGACGGGCTCATCGCCTTCCATGTCGACTTCGCCCTTGACCATCCCGATCTCATCGACGTCCAGGCCCGCGACCTCGCAGCCGTGCCCGATGACGAGCGGCGTGCCGTGCGGCGATACCAGGCGCAGTACGTCGATCTATGGGTTCGCGCGGTGCTCGCGGACCGATCCGACCTGTCCGAGGAGCGAACTCGTGCCGCGGTCCACGCAGCGTTTGGTCTGATCAACTCCACCCCGCACAGCGCGCGCCTGTCGCGGCCCGAGATGACGACCCTGCTGCGCGGCATGGCGCGGGCCTGTCTTGCAGAGGTCCCCGCGGGGGGAGTAGAGTGAACGATCGTTAACCGACGATCGGAGCGCCATGCGGGCGGAGTTCGAGCCCCTCCTCGCGGACCTCGCCACCCGGCGTGAGCGCGCGGCTCTCGGCGGTCCCGCCGCAGCCCGCGAGCGACATGTCTCGCGTGGCAAGTTGCTTCCGCGCGATCGCGTCGAAGCGCTCCTTGACGATGGCACGGCATTCCTAGAGATCGCTCCACTCGCCGCGGAGAGCATGTACGCGGGTGAGGCACCGGCAGCGGGCGTGATCGCGGGCATCGGCCAGGTGAGCGGCCGGCTGTGCATGATCGTCGCCAACGACGCGACGGTCAAGGGCGGCACCTACTACCCGATGACGGTGAAGAAGCACTTGCGCGCCCAGGAGATCGCCCGCGACAACCACCTGCCGTGCATCTATCTCGTGGACTCCGGTGGTGCGTTCCTTCCGATGCAGGACGAGGTCTTCCCTGACCGCGATCACTTCGGTCGCATCTTCTACAACCAGGCCACGATGTCGGCGATGGGCATCGCGCAGATAGCGGCCGTCCTCGGCTCATGCACCGCGGGCGGCGCCTACGTCCCAGCGATGAGCGACGAGACGGTGATCGTGAGGGATCAGGGGACGATCTTCCTCGGGGGACCTCCCCTGGTGAAGGCGGCCACCGGCGAAGTCGTGAGCGCGGAGGAGCTTGGCGGCGGCGCGTTGCACGCTCGCACCTCGGGGGTCGTCGACCACCTCGCCGATGATGACGCCCATGCCCTGCGGATCATCCGCGAGATCGTGGCGACCCTGCCTCCCGCGGCAGAGGGTGCGTGGGCGGTGCAGCCGACTCGCCCGCCGCTGCGCGAAGACCTCCTCGATATCGTGCCGGTCGACCCGCGCACGCCGTACGACGTACGCCAGGTGATCGAGTGCCTCGTCGACGGGAGCGACTACACCGAGTTCAAGGCCGAGTACGGCACCACCCTAGTGACGGCGTTCGCACGACTGCACGGTCATCCGGTCGGGATCATCGCCAACAACGGCATCCTCTTTTCCGAGTCCGCCCAGAAGGGCGCTCACTTCATCGAGCTGTGCGACCAGCGCGGCATCCCGCTTGTCTTCCTGCAGAACATCTCCGGCTTCATGGTGGGCCGCGACTACGAGGCGGGCGGCATCGCCAAGCACGGCGCCAAGATGGTGACAGCCGTCGCGTGTGCGCGTGTTCCGAAGTTCACGGTGGTCATCGGAGGCTCGTTTGGCGCAGGCAACTATTCGATGTGCGGCCGCGCCTACTCTCCGCGCTTCCTGTGGATGTGGCCCAATGCCCGCATTTCCGTGATGGGCGGCGAGCAGGCGGCCGCTGTCCTGTCGACCATCCGTCGCGATCAGGCCGAGGCGCGCGGCGAGGAGCTGAGCGCGGCCGACGAGGAGGACTTCGCCGCTCCCATCCGCGAGCAGTACGAGACCCAGGGTTCGCCGTACTACGCGACCGCACGCCTGTGGGACGACGGTGTCATCGACCCGCGCGAGACCCGTCGCGTGCTGGGCCTCGCGCTCGAAGCCGCTCGCCACGTGCCTCTGCCCCCCGTGCGCTACGGCATCTTCCGGATGTGACCGTGTTCGATCGCATCCTCATCGCCAACCGTGGCGAGATCGCCGTCCGCATCATGCGGACCCTGCGGCGTATGTCCATCGAATCCATCGCGGTCTACAGCGACGCCGATGCTGACGCGCTCCACGTCACCATGGCCGACGAGGCTCTGCGGATCGGGCCGGCACCTGCGCGCCAGAGCTACCTCGACATCGATCGCGTGATCGAAGCGGCGCTGGCATCGCAGGCCCAGGCCGTGCACCCCGGCTACGGCTTCCTGTCCGAGAACGCCGACTTCGCGCGGGCCTGCGAGTCGGCAGGACTGGTCTTCATCGGCCCGCGTCCGGATGTCATCGCTGCCATGGGCGACAAGATCGCCGCCAAGCAGATCGCGATCGCCGCGGGGGTGCCGGTCGTGGTCGGACGGCACGACCGGCAGATGGACGACGCGGCGCTGATCGCAGCGATCGCCGAGATCGGCTTTCCGGCCTTGCTCAAGCCGGCTGCGGGAGGTGGTGGCAAGGGCATGCGCGTCGTACGCGAGGACACCGATGCCGCGGCGATGATTGCGAGCGCGCGCAGGGAGTCGCGCGCGGCGTTCGGAGACGACCGGTTGCTTGTCGAGAGGTACGTCGACCGCCCGCGGCATATTGAGGTGCAGGTCCTCGGAGACGACACGGGGCGCGTGGTGCACCTGGGCGAACGCGACTGCACCCTGCAGCGGCGCCACCAGAAGGTCATCGAGGAGGCGCCCTCGACGCTCGCCCCCGATATCCGCGCCATTCTGTGCGAGTCAGCGGTGCGCCTGGCGGCGAGTGTGGGCTACACGAATGCCGGCACTGTCGAGTTCGTCGTACCCGCGGAATCGCCCGCCGACTTCGCCTTCCTCGAGATGAATACGCGCCTGCAGGTCGAGCACCCGGTGACCGAGGCGGTCACCGGCATCGATCTTGTCGAGCAGCAGATCCGCATCGCAGCCGGCGAGGCGCTGACCATGGCTCAGGACGACATCGCGGTGACCGGCCACGCGGTGGAGGCACGGATTTATGCCGAGGATCCCTCCCGCGGATACCTGCCGAGCGGTGGGGAGATCATCCTGTGGCGCACCCCGGACGAGGTGCGAGTGGACTCCGGCGTGCGATCCGGATCGCTTGTCTCGGGCGACTACGACCCCATGGTCGCCAAGGTCATCGTCCATGCGCCCACTCGGACGCAGTCGCTGGCCGGTCTCGTCGATGCCTTGCGTGGCACCGTGTGCCTGGGTGTCACGACCAACATCGACGATCTCGCGGCGATTCTCGTGGAGCAGCGTGTCGTCGACGCAAGAATCGACACGACCCTCCTCGATGGCAGGGATCCGCATGTTGGCGTGCTCGGCGCCCCGGCCCTGGCGGGCGCAACGAACGCGCTGCTCGCCACCGGATCGGACGACCTGTGGTCAGCCGGAGACGCCTGGCGGCTGGGCGGCCCTGCCTGGCAGCGATGGCAGGTGGGTGATCACTCCGTGGCGCTTCGGGTGGTCGGATCGGCAGTCGCTATCGACATCGACGGCGCACCGGCGGGTCCGTCCGTCGTCGACGCGGCGGAGTTCGACGGTGAGCGTCTGTGGGTGCACGCCGACGGCGAACATCACGCGCTGGAAGCGCGGAGGCCGCGGGACCGCAGGAGCGCCCGGCGACACGAAGGAGAGCTGCGTGGAGCGTGGTCAGCGCGCAGCCCGATGCCGGGCGCGGTCATTGCGGTGGACGTTGCCGTCGGGGACGTCGTCGAGGCAGGAGATCCCCTGGCCGTGGTGGAGGCGATGAAGATGGAACACGCTCTGCGCGCCCCGGCGCGAGGTACCGTCACATCTGTCGCCGTGTCTCCGGGTGCCCGAGTGGCGCTCGACGCGGTCCTGGTCGAGATCGAGATCGAGGAGCAGGAGGGTCCGTGAGCCTGCCCATGGTGGTCCCCGATCCCGGCCTGCCGTCGCGCGTCACCATCTGGGAGGTCGGGCCGCGCGACGGACTGCAGAACGAGTCCGGCATCGTCGACACCGCTACCAAGATCGAGTTCATCGAGCGCCTTGGTGACGCTGGCCTGCCGATCGTCGAAGCATCAAGTTTCGTCCGACCCGACCGTGTGCCGCAGCTCGCCGATGCCGCTGAGGTGGTGGGCGGCATCACGCGCCGTACTGATGTCCGCCATCCCGTGCTGGTCCCCAATATGCGCGGCCTGGAGACCGCGATCGCCCATGGCGTCACCGACATCGCGATCTTCGCCAGCGCGACCGAGACCTTCGCTCAGCGCAATCTGGGTCGGGGGTACGACGAGCAATGGGGGATGTTCGATCCTGTCGTCTCCGCGGCACGCAGTCAGGACATGAGTGTGCGCGGCTACCTGTCGATGTGCTTCGGCGATCCGTGGGAAGGCGCCGTGCCTGCCCCGAAGGTCGTGACGGCGGTCCTGCGCCTGCGCGATTTGGGCTGCGACACGATCAGCCTCGGCGACACGATCGGCGTGGCGACCCCGGGCCAGGTCGCCGATCTGATCGAGCGGCTCGTCGTGGCTGGCGTACCGCTGGGGGTGCTGGGCGTGCACTTCCACGACACCTACGGGCAGGCCCTGGCCAACACGCTCGCGGCGCTGCGTGCAGGCGTCACGTCGGTCGATGCATCGGCCGGTGGTCTGGGCGGCTGCCCGTATGCCAAGGCCGCCACGGGCAATCTCGCGACCGAGGACCTGGTGTACATGCTCGACGGCCTGGGCATCGAGCACGGGGTCGATCTGGATGCGCTCATCGCCACGAGCCTGTGGCTCGAGGCACGACTCGGCCGCCCCAGTCCCTCGCGTGTCCTGCGGGCACGCGGCGACAACACGAGGAAGGAATCCTGATGGACCATCGGATGCCCAGTGAGTACGTCGACCTGCAGAAGTCGGTCGCGGCGTTCGCCCAGGATGTGATCGCGCCCGTGATCGGTGACCTCTACGAGGCGCGCGCCTTCCCCTACGACATCGTGCGCCAGATGGGTGAGATGGGGCTCTTCGGCCTGCCCTTCCCCGAGGAGTACGGCGGCATGGGCGGCGACTACTTCGCCCTGTGCCTTGCGCTAGAGGAGATCGCCCGGGTCGACTCGTCGGTCGCCATCACCTTGGAGGCGGCCGTGTCGCTGGGGGCGATGCCGATCTACCGCTTCGGCACCGACGAGCAGAAGGCCGAGTGGCTGCCACGCCTGGTGACCGGCGAGATGCTCGGTGCCTTCGGTCTCACCGAGCCCGGCGGTGGCACGGATGCGGGCGCTGCGCGCACGACCGCGCGACTCGAGGGCGACGAATGGGTGATCAACGGCACCAAGTCGTTCATCACCAACTCCGGCACCGACATCACCGGCTTCGTCGCGGTGCTCGCGATCACGGGAGAATCGCCCGACACCGGTAAGAAGGAGCTCTCCACGATCATCGTGCCGAGCGGCACGCCGGGCTTCACCGTGTCGGCGCCGTACAGCAAGGTCGGCTGGAACTCCTCGGACACCCATGAGCTCGGTTTCGTCGACTGCCGGGTGCCGGCTGCCAACCTGCTGGGCGAGCGCGGCAAGGGGTACGCGCAATTCCTGCAGACGCTCGATGAGGGCCGCATCGCGATCGCCGCGCTGTCGGTCGGCCTTGCGCAGGGGTGCATCGACGAGTCCGTGCGCTACCTGCACGAGCGGGAGGCCTTCGGCAAGCCGCTCTCGGCGTACCAGGCACTGGACTTCATGGTCGCCGACATGGACGTGCGCGCTCACACCGCTCGACTGGCGTACTACGACGCCGGCTCGCGCATGCTCGCCGACGAGCCGTTCAAGCGCCAGGCGGCCATCGCCAAACTGCACGCGTCAAACGCTGCGGTGGAAAATGCCCGCTGGGCCACGCAGATCTTCGGTGGCTACGGCTTCATGAACGAGTACCCGGTCGCGCGATTCTGGCGTGACAGCAAGGTCCTGGAGATCGGTGAGGGCACCAATGAGGTCCAGCGCATGCTCATCGCGCGAGAGTTGGGCCTCGGGCGTTGAGGTCGGTCCCCAACGCTGACTTCGCGCCGCTGGAGCAGCTGGCCGAGCATCGACAGGAACTGTGGGCGCGTCAGCGCGAGTACGTCGCCGATCGGTCGATGCTCTACCGGGATTTCTGGCAGGGGTACGAGGTGCCCGGCAGCCTCGAGAACCTGCCAAGCCTGCCGCTGGTCGACAAGGAGGCGCTGCGCGCGAGCCAGCGGGTCGCCCCGCCCTTCGGCGCCTATCTCGCAGCTGACCCGGAGGCGGTCCTGCGCGTGCACCGCACGGGCGGCACGACGGGCGAGGCCATGAACCTCGCGCTCTCGGAGGCTGACGCACTCGACACCGCGGAGATCGGCGCACGCGCCCAGCGCGCCTCGGGGCTCGGTCCCGGTGATGTCGTGATCCACTGCCTGAACTATCAGTTGTGGATGGGTGGCTACACCGATCACACGACCCTGGAGGCGACCGGGGCCACCGTCGTGCCCTTCGGAGTCGGCAACCCCCACCTGCTCGTGCGGACCATCCGCGAGCTCGGCGTCACCGCGATCAGTTGCACGCCGAGCTACCCCGCGGTGCTCGAACAGGTCCTCGCCGAGCAGGGAGTCGATCCGCGCGACCTCGGGCTGCGGCTCGGGCTCTTCGGGGGAGAGGCCGCGCTCGATGTACCAGGGTTCCGCGCCCGACTGGAGCAGACGTGGGGTTTCGCGGCCCGCAATAGCAACTACGGCGTCACGGACATCATGTGCAACTTCGCCGGCCAGTGCGAGGCCCAGGATGCGCTGCACTTCATGGCGCTCGATGTCTTGCATCCGGAGCTCATCGACGATCGCGGCGACGTCATCGGCTGGGATGCGGGTGCGACCGGTGAGCTCGTGCTCACCCACGTCGCGCGCGACTGCCAGCCGCTGGTGCGCTTTCGCACCGGTGACATCGTCACCATCGAGGCCACCGACCCGTGCGCCTGCGGCAGGACGGCGCCGCGATTCCGTGTGACCGGTCGCGCCGATGACATGGTCGTGGTGCGCGGGGTCAATGTCTTCCCCACCTCGGTGGCCGCGCTCGTGACATCGGACCCCGCGCTGTCCGGCGAGTATCGGATCACACTCGATGGCCCGGGTCCCTACGACCGGCTGCGCCTCGAGGTCGAGCGCGCCCGCGACTGCGGGGAGGCCGATGATGTGATCCGCGAGCGCATCGAGGCGGCCGCCCGAGCCGACCTGCGCGTGACTGCTGACGTGCGCGTGCTTGACTTCGGGGCACTGCCGCGCACGGAGGGCAAGACCCGACGCGTGATCCGGACCTAGGAGGAGGAGCGATGTCGACAGTGCTCACGGAGGACCGCGGCGCGGTGCGCATCATCACGCTCAATCGCCCCGAGCGGCTCAATGCGATCACCGAGCAACTCATTGCTGATCTCAATGCCGCACTGGTCGATGCCCAGGCCGACGACGGAGTCCGCGCGATCGTGCTCACCGGTGCAGGGCGCGCCTTCTGCGCGGGCGACGACCTCCACGAGTACGCCGACCAGGCGAGCTCGCGCGAGGCGACCCAGGTCTATGTCGAGCAGCTGCAGGAGGTGACGCGGCACATCGTCCTCGGCCGCGTGCCCGTGGTGGCGGCGGTCCACGGATGGGCGGTGGGTGGCGGCTTCGAGTGGGTGCTCGACTGCGATCTGGTCGTCGTCGGCGAGTCTGCACGGGCGTTCTTCCCCGAGATGACGCTCGGTCTCTTCGTCACCGGTGGCGTGACCGCCATCCTGCCCCGGATCGTCGGTCTGAGCCGGGCCCGGCAACTGCTGCTGCTCGGCGAGCGCATCGACTCGGTCCAGATGCTGGACTGGGGCATTGCCCAGTGGAGAGTCGCCGATGAGGATGTCCTCGAGGAGGCCCTGGCCGTGGCCGAGCGCCTTACGGCACTCTCCGAGCGCGCCGTGCGCGACCTGCGCCAGGTGCTCACCTCGGTTTCGGTGAGCGAACTCGAACGCGCCCTTCAGGCTGAGACCGCAGCGACGGTGTCAGCGTTCGGCGATCCTGACGCTGCGCGGCGCGTGCGCGACGGTACGCCCACGTAGTCGCTATCACGGTGATGTTGCGCCTGCGTCGCACCTGGTGTCTATTGACCATGGCTTGACCACACCGGGACCTTGCGGTCTCCTTGTTCTCGCACTCGCACGTCCGGATCATGCTCACTATGTAGCACGCGCAAGATGCAGCAGTGTCGTCTCCACATCCGAGGGCGGGCCAAGCGAGGGGGTCGGAGTGTGGATCTGCCACCGGCGGGCACGATCCACTTCCACTATGGGATCCACAACCTCAGGATTGTTTTCGATTCGGCGAGCGTCTACGTGGACGACCAGGACGTCATCCTCACTCCCACGCAGTACCGGATTCTCGCCTTCCTTGCCAGCCGCGCGGGATCGGTGGTGTCCGCGAGGGACATCATCGACGCTGTCTGGGGGGAGTGGTACGGGCCGGTGGATCACGTATTTGTCTACATTCACCACATCCGCAACCGGCTGGGCCCGTGCGGACGCCTGATCCGAACGCGTCGAACGCTGGGCTAGGTCCTGCAGGGCGACCCCTCCCCGGATGGGCGGCGCGATGACCCCGGTGCATCCCATCACGGATCGTCCTGTCGGCTCCGTCTCGGGCCTGATCTCGAGCTGCTGTCGGTGGAGACCGACGGGCATGCACTGGGCGGGCGGCTGTCGGAATTCGTCGGAGGAATGCTCGAAGTAGACGGCTTGGATTGGGATGCCGTCCGTCAGATCGTCGACTCTATTGAGGACCGCAGGGGGACGCTCTTCACCGGACCGACTTCGATGGGCCCGGCTGATCGGATCCGAATCCCGGTGCGGTTGGAGATGTCGATCACCTTCACGGCCGAGGCGGCCGCTGAGGTCACTATCGATGTCTGGTTTATGGGAGAGCGAGGCGCGGCCGATCACGTGCCCCTGTCGACGGTCGGAGATCTAGCGGAGTAGACCGGCCTTGCGCAGGCCGAGCCAGGTGAGCGGCAAGAGACCGGCGGCCAGCGCGATCTTGACGGCATCGCCGATGAGGAACGGAACGACACCCAGTTGCAGCGCGGTCACCCACGTGGAGTCGATGGCGTACTTCAGCCACGTGACGCCGACGGAGTAGATCGCGAGATTGCCGATGATCATCAGGCCCGCGGTGCGCCAGGCGCTATGAGTGGCGCCGTGCTCGGCGATGCGGCCGACGATTCCGGCCGCGACGATGAAGCCGAGGATGTAGCCGAAACTGGCGAGAGCGAAACCCGAGGAGCCCTCAGCGAACCAGGGCACGCCCACGACGCCGGCGACAGCGTAGAGCGACATCGCGAGAATCCCACGCAGTGACCCGAGCGCTGCCCCGGCGAGCAGGACCGCGAAGGTCTGCAGGGTCAGTGGCACGGGGGTGAAGGGAAGAGGGATCGCGACCTGGGCTGCCAGGCCGACGAATGCGGCGCCGCCAAGGATGAGCACCACCTGGCGCGCCAGGGCGCGGGCGCCCTCGGCGCGGTCGGTCCAGACGTCGGCCAGGACGGCGGGCTGTGCGACGGCCATGTCTCCTCCGGGGTGCTCGGCGTGTCGCGACCCTATCCAATGCAGGCATCGTCCCGCGCGTAGGTCTAGGGTGGGGTCAACGTGGAGGGCTCAAGCCCGGCGGGACGGCGAAGCCGCCCCCGTCGAGCAGCCCGTCTCCGGATGAGGACGCAGGGGAAGGCGAACCTCACGAAGGAGGCCACGGCATGACCACATTGCCACCGCGCCGTTCGGCGGTCCATCCGTCGATGCTGCCCGCGAACGGGTCATCTGTCACCGCAATACCCGCTGGCCGGGCACGCGGCGTCGTCTACATGCACGCCGTCTCCCGCGCCCTGTGCCCGCACGTGGAATGGGCCCTGGGATCCATCGTCGACAGCGAGGTGCGCCTGGACTGGCAGCCGCAGCCTGTCGCTCCGCCACTGCTGCGCGCCGAACTTCCCTGGATCGGCCGCCCCGGACTGGGGTCGAGATTCATGAGTGCCCTCAAGGCGATCCCGGATCTGGTCGTCGAGGTGACCGAGGACCCCTCACCCGGTCGCGAGGGCGAGCGCTTCGCGCTCACCCCGACGCTGGGCCTGCATCGAGCCATCATCGGCGTGCACGGCGACATCCTGGTGTCGGAGGATCGACTGAGGGCTGCGATTTCCGGAGCCGAAGCCACGGGTGCTCAACTCAAGGACGGCATCGCCTACCTGCTGGGCACGGCCTGGGATGTCGAACTCGAGCCCTATCGCGCCGCCGGCGAGGACACTCCTGTGCGCGTGCTGCATCACGTCGTTTGAGGCCGATGCCGGGCGCGGAAGCCGACTACGGCGCGTAAGCCGACTGCGAAAACGACGCTGGGTATCGCTATGAGCCCCGTGAAAGTGTCACCCAGCGTCGTTTTCGCGTTCGCGGTGCAGAGTCGTCAGGCGAGCGCGTCGCGCATGGCGGCGATGTGCGCCGGAGTCGAACCGCAACAGGCGCCGATGACTGAGAAGCCCAGGTCGCGCATCTCCACTGCGTAGGTCGCCATTTCCTCCGGTGTGCCGTCGAAGACGAAGGAGTCGCCCTGGAGCTTGGGCAGGCCGGCATTGGACTGCACCATGAGGCGCACTCGACCGGCGCCCGCCTCGGCGAGCTGGGCCGCGATGATGCGCATCTCGTCCAGGCCGCGCCCGCAGTTGGCGCCGAGGACGTCGAGGCCGAGGTCCGACAGTGCCTGCACGGCCATGGCGGGGGAGACCCCCATCATCGTGCGCAGGTTGGTGTCGAAGCTCAGGGTCGCGAAGACGGGCAGCCCGGGCGCTTCTTTGCGTGCTGCCGTGACCGCAGCCTCGACCTCGGACAGGTCGCTCATCGTTTCGATGAGGATGCCGTCGACACCGCCGGCGACGAGTCCGCGAATCTGTTCGCCGAAGATCTCCGCCGCCGAGTCGATGGTGAGATCTCCCATCGGCTCCATCAATTCACCCGAGGGGCCGATGTCGCCCAACACAAAGGTGCCGGGGTGACGATCGGCAACGCGCCGCGCGAGTTCGGCGGCGGCCCTATTGAGTTCCTCGACCCGGTCCTCGAGCGAGTGCATCTGCAGACGGGGCCGGCTGCCGCCGAAGGTATTGGTCGTGAGCAGGCGCGCACCAGAGGACGCGTAGCCCTCCAGGACGCCTTCGACCACGTCGACATGGTCGACGTTCCACAGTTCAGGTGCGCCACCCTCGTCGTTGCCGAGGTCCTGCAGCATCGTGCCCATAGCGCCGTCGCCGAGCAGGGGTCCGTCATTGAGGGCATCGAGGAGTGCGGTCATGGGCGTATCCCATCACAGGCGCGCTCATGTGGCGAACGCCGGCGTCTGCGATGTCAGAGCGGGATGTTGCCGTGTGCTCCGCGCACGCCCGGGGTGTCGAGGAGCACACGGGCGACCGTCGTGCGGGTCCGATCCGGCGAGACGACCTCATCGACGACGCCCATCTCAACGGCACGGGCGATCCCGCCGGAGATGATGTCGTGTTCGGCGGCCAACTCCAACTCGAGCTGGGCGCGGGCCTCCTCGTCAGTGGCCTCCGCGAGGCGCCTGCGGTGCAGGACACGGACGGCGGCCACCGACCCCATCACGGCCACCTCGGCACCTGGCCAGGCGTAGACGCGCGTCGCCCCGAGGGACGCGGAGTTCATCGCGACAAAGGCCCCGCCGTAGGCCTTGCGGGTGACGACGGTGACGCGCGGCACGACGCACTCGGCGAAGGCGTGCAGCAGTTTTGCCCCACGACGGACGACTCCGTCCCACTCCTGTCCGACACCAGGGAGGTATCCGGGTACGTCGACGAGCACGACCAGCGGCACCGCGAATGAATCGCACATCCGCACGAAGCGAGCAGCCTTCTCAGCGCTCGCCGAGTCCAGACACCCGCCAAGGCGCAGCGGGTTATTGGCGACGACACCGACGGTGCGCCCGCCGAGGCGGCCCAGCGCGACGACGACATTGGGTGCCCACTTGGCATGCAATTCGATCATCGTGCCCTCGTCGAGGAAGCGTTCGACGAGCGGATGGACGTCGTAGGCTCGCTTGGAGGACTCCGGAAGCAGATCGCCGAGGTCTGGATCGTCGATCGCGGTGATGTCCAAGGACCCCTGGCGCCCGAGCAGATGCGCGAGGCGGCGACCCTCCTCGAGTGCCTCGGCCTCGCTGTCGGTGACGACGTGCACGACGCCGCTGCGACGTCCATGCGGATCTGGGCCGCCAAGTCGCTCCATGTCGACCTGCTCGCCGGTGACCGAGCGGATGACCTCCGGACCGGTGACGAAGATCCGGCCCTCGGGACCGAGGACGACGATGTCGGTGAGGGCCGGCCCGTATGCCGCGCCGCCGGCGGCGGGGCCGAGGACGACGGAGATCTGCGGGACCTTGCCGGAGATGCGCGTCATGGCGGCGAAGACACGGCCAACGGCGTCGAGGCTGGCGACACCCTCGCGCAGGCGGGCACCGCCCGAGTGCCAGATGCCGACAACAGGACACGAGTCGGCGAAGGCGCGGTCGTACGCCGTGATGATCGCGCGACAGCCGTCATTGCCCATCGCGCCGCCCTGCACGGTGGGATCCGTGGCGAAGGCGACGACCTCAGCGCCTTGCACCCGGCCGACCCCGACGAGCACGCCACGGTCATCCTCCGGGGTGATGGCCTCGAACGTGCCCGGGTCGAAGAAGGCCTCCAGGCGCAGTCGAGGAGAGCGCGGATCGACGGCGTCCGCCATCACGCGCTCCGGAAGGCGATGGCGACGTCGTGTCCGCCGAAGCCGAAGGAGTTGTTGAGGGCGATGAGATCGCCGTCGGGGAGTGCGCGCACGCCGCCGTGCACCACGTCCAGGTCGATCTCGGGATCCTGGGTGTGCAGGTTGAGCGTGGGCGGCACGGCGCGATGGTGCAGCGCGAGAACGGTGTAGATGCCCTCGACGGCACCCGCAGCCCCCAGCATGTGGCCGGTCATCGACTTGGTGCCGGTGACGAGGGGCTGTGCGTCGCCCAGGGCGCCTCGGATGGCGACAGCCTCGGCGAGGTCGCCCTGAGGAGTCGATGTGGCGTGGGCATTGATGTGCGCGACGTCCGCCGGAGCGACATCGGCCTGTCTCATGGCAGCCCGTATGGCACGCGCGGCCCCGCGCCCTTCCGGATCGGGCTGCGCGATGTGGTGGGCATCGGCGGTCATGCCCGCTCCGACGACGTAGGCGTAGATCCGAGCTCCGCGCGCGCGGGCGTGATCCTCGGACTCCAGGACGAGAACGCCAGCTCCCTCGCCCATGACGAAGCCATCGCGATCGACGTCGTAAGGACGCGACGCTCCCTGGGGATCGTCGTTGCGCGTGGACAGTGCCCTCATCGCGGCGAAGCCGGCCATCGTGAGCTGGTGGATGGGTGATTCGGTGCCACCCGCGAGCACGACATCGGCGCGACCGTCCTCGATCATGCGGGCGCCGACGGCGATCGCCTCCGCGCCGGACGCGCAGGCGCTGACCGGCGCATGCACTCCGGCGGCGGCGTGGAACTCCAGGCCCACAACGGCGGCAGGGCCGCTGGGCATGAGCATCGGCACGGTGTGGGGGGAGATCCGCGAAGGCCCGCGCTCCTTGAGCGTGTCGTAGGCATTGAGAAGGGTGATGAACCCTCCAATGCCCGAGCCGATCACGGCGCCCATCCGCAACGGGTCCACCTCGGGGCTGCCCGCATCGGCCCAGGCTTCGCGCGCAGCGACGAGCGCCACCTGCTGGGAGCGGTCGAGCTTGCGTGCCTCGACGCGATCCAGAGGTGGCTCCTCGGCGAGCGTGCCCGCGAAGTGGACCGTCATGTCAGGCACCCACTCCTCGGTGAGTGTCCTGATGCCGGAGCGGCCTTCGATGAGGGCGGACCAGTTGCTGGCCACGTCACCGCCGATCGGTGTCGTGGCCCCCAGTCCCGTGACGGCGATGCGCATGGATCAGGCAGTCGACTTCTGGATGTAGGCGACGGCATCGCCGACGGTGACGAGGTTCTTGACCTCGCTGTCGGGGATCTTCACGCCCCACTTGTCCTCGGCGGCCATGACGACCTCGACCATGGACAGGGAGTCGATATCCAGATCGTCGATGAACGACTTGTCGGGCTGGATGTCGGCGACCGGGACACCGGCGACCTCATTGACGATGACGGCGAGGCCGTCGAGGATCTCCTGGCTCATGCTGATTCCTTTCGATACGGGGTGTGCAGTGGGTGCGTGGGGGTCCACGCTAGGGCAGGGTCACGACCTGGGCTGCATAGGCCAGGCCAGCTCCGAATCCGATGAGGAGTGCTGTGCCCCCGTGGGGCACCTCGCCGGTGGAGAGCATGCGGTCCATCGCGATGGGGATGGACGCGGCAGAGGTGTTGCCGGTGGTCGCGATGTCGCGGGCCACCGGCACGTGCTCGGGCAGTTTGAGGGCGCGGATCATGGCGTCGGTGATGCGCATGTTGGCCTGGTGGGGGATGAAGGCATCGAGCTGATCTGCGGTGACACCCGCGCGGTCGAGGGCCTCCTGCGCTTTCACCGAGCCGTTGGACACCGCCCAGCGGAAGACCTGCTGACCTTGCATCGACAAGGTCGGGAATCGCGGACCACCGTTGTCGCGGTACTCGATGAGGGACTGCGTCATGCAGATCGCATCGTGCTGCGAGCCGTCCGAACCCCAGACCACCGGACCGATGGCTGGCTCGTCCGAAGGTCCGACGACAACGGCGCCCGCACCGTCAGCGAAGATGAACGCCGTCGAGCGATCGTCGAGATCGATCCAGTCGGTGAGCTTCTCGACACCGACGACGATGACGTACTCCGCACTGCCGGCGCGCACCATGTCCTGAGCCATCGCCAGGCCGTAGCAGAAGCCGGCGCACGCCGAACTGATGTCGGTGGAGGCCGCGTTGACCGCGCCGATGCGGTAGGCGACCTCGGAAGCGGCGGATGGGGTCTGGAAGGGGTGCGTGACCGTGGCCACGAGCACGAAACCGACCTGGTCGGGGGTGATACCCGCAGCCGCGAGTGCCTTCTCGGCGGCGTAGACCGAGAGATCCACGACGCTCTCGTCCTCGGCCGCATAGCGTCGCTCGACGATGCCCGACCGCTCGCGGATCCACTCGTCGCTCGAGTCGATGCGCTCGCACACCTCGGCGTTGGTCACGATGCGCTCGGGGCGGTAGCTGCCGACGGACATGATGCGCGCGTACGGCGCACCTGTTGAGCCCTGGATGCGCGCGGTCATGCCGTGACCTCCTCATGCTGGGGATGGAGCCTGACGATGGGCTGGCCGGGGGATACCGGATCCCCGTCCTCGACGATCCATTCGACGACGGTGCCGCCGTGCGGTGCCGTGACCTCGACGGTGTCGCGGAGATTGCTCACCTCGCCGATGCGGGCGGCGCGGGCGAGTGAGGCGCCGACGACGGCGTCTGCGTCCGCGCGGCGGAAGATGCCCTTCATCGGTGCGACGACGAGCCGCCACGTCGGGGCGTCATCGATGGAACTAGGAGCGCCGTGACGCTCGATGAGGGCCCAGGCAGCGTCAAGGTCATCGGGGGTGTTCACGGCCACGGTCTCGACACCGGGGAGCGCGCGCTTGGCTAGGCCGGTGAGCGTGCCTGCCGGTGGGATCTCGATGAGCGCTGTCACGCCGAGGTCGGCCATCGTCGCCATGCACAGGTCCCACCGCACGGGGCGGCTCACCTGGGCGACGAGGCGTGTGAGCACCTCGCGGCCGTCGTGGACGACGCGCCCGTCCGCGTTGGACAGCAGATGGATCCGCGGGTCGTGGGTGGAGATCGAGCGGGAGTGGCGCGCGAGGACGTCGACCGCGGGAGCCATGTAAGCGGTGTGGAATGCGCCGGCTACCTGGAGCGGGCGCACGCGTGCCTTGTCGGGAGGGGACTCGGCGAAGGTGGCCAGCGCATCGAGCGCCCCGGCCACGACGATCTGACCTGCGCCGTTGATGTTGGCAGGCGTGAGTCCGCGCGCCTCGGCTGATGCGACGATCTCATCGGCATCGCCGCCGAGAACCGCGCTCATACCCGTGGGCGTCATGGCTGCAGCCGCCGCCATGGCCTTGCCGCGCTCGCGAACGAAGACCATGGCCTGCTCGGCAGTGAGGACGCCGGCGGCTGCGGCAGCGGTGATCTCGCCAACGCTGTGACCGGCACCCACCGCCACCTTGGTGAACGCCTCGGTCGGGTGGGGGAAGAGGGAGAGCAGCGTGACGAGCCCGGCGCCGACGAGCAGGGGCTGCGCGATGGCCGTGTCGCGGATCGTGTCGGCGTCGGAGCGGGTGCCGTGTTCGATCAGGTCGATGCCGCTGACGACGGACAGCCAGTCCAGGCGGGCCTCGACGCCGGGAACGTCAAGCCACGGGGTGAGGAAACCGGGGGCCTGGGCGCCTTGTCCGGGGGCGACAACGACGAGCACGGGCGTCACTCTCTCGCGGTATGGGGGGCTACCGATCGGCAAGGGTCGCCAATGTCTCCCCGTGTGTGTTGTAGGAACCCTACAAGCGAGCGAGCATCAGACCAAGTCGCATGGCGAGTGCGTCCCGAGGGTCGGCGGCGGACCGTCCGGTGAGCGACTCGATGCGCCGGAGGCGATATCGCACCGTATTGGGGTGCACATAGAGGACCCGAGCGGTGCCCTCCAGGGTCGTGCCGTGCTCGAGGTGGACTTCGAGGGTACGGCGCAGGTCGGGATCCGCCAGCACCGTCGTGAGCTCGCCGACGAGTTGCTCGCGCGCATGCGACTCGCCGGCCAGAGCTCGCTCGGGGAGGAGTTCATCGGCGAGCACCGGCCGTGGGGCCTCGGGCCAGCAGCGTGCGACGGCGAACGCGCTCACGGCGGTAGAGCATGAGGCCGGAATGTCGGCACTGTCCTTCGCGGCAGGACCGATGACCACCGGTCCTGTGCCGAAGTGGGGTGACAGCAGGCGCACCGTCCGGTCGTCATAACCCGACGGCGGCGGATCCGCGGTGCCCGTCGGGCTCGTCGTGGCCAGGACGACAAGGGCGTCGCCGTGAAGCGCGGTGAGCAGCGCTATGCCGTGATGCTCCGCGGCCCGGCGCATCACCTGCAAACCGCCGGCGCGATCGGCGTCCGGAGGTGGGCCGACGAGTACGGTGCTCGCCGCTCCTGACGGCCATCCCAGGGCGGCTGCACGCGTGAGAACGCTGGCGTCGGCGTCGCCACGAAGGAGCCCTTCCATGACGAGTGCTTCGAGCCTGGCGTCCCAGGCCCCGCGAGCCTCAGCCGCGCGCGCGTAGACCTCCGCTGCCGCGAAGGCGACCTCTCGCGAGTAGCTCAGGACCGCATCCCGAACTCCCTCGGCGGCCTCGGGGCTCGCCAGCTGCGGGAGTGCCTGCTCGAGCAGGTCGACTGTGCAGCGCACCATCTCGACGGTCTGCTCCAGGGTGATCGCGCCCGCGAGTTCCCTGGGAGCGGAGCTGAAGACATCGAGAGCCTGGGCAGCATCCGGGTCGCGGTACCACGCGATGACGCCCGCGATACCGGCCTGGGCGATGAGCCCCACCCACGACCGCTCGTCGGCGGGGAGCTCGCGGAACCACTCGAGTCTTTCGTCGAGGTGTGCCGTGACCGTGGTGGCGAGTTCGCCCGAAGCGCGCTCGAGGCGGCGGGCGGTAGCAGCGCGCGATGCCGCCGGCACTAGCCCAATCCGGTGGAGCTGAGCCCGGTGAGATCGCCGATGATCCGGCCGATCACGAAGGTCACGATGGCTGCGAGGGCACCGACGGTGAATTGCCGCAGCGCTCCCTTGACCACACCCCTGCCGGAGAATCTGCCGACGAGTCCGCCGACGACGAGCATGGCGACCACGGCGAGGACGACGGCGATGATCAGTGGCGTGCTGTCGCCTCCGAAGACATCGGGCGCGACCACGGCGAGCAGATAGGGCAGCACGACGACTAGGGCGCCGATGGCGAAGGCGATGAAGCTGGAGAACGCCACCTTGTAGGGGTTGCCGAGCTCGTCGGGATTGAGCCCGAGTTCTTCTCGAGCGAGAGTGTCCAGAGCCGCCTTGGGGTCGGCGAAGATCTTGTCGGCGGCGGCCTTGGCTGTCGCCCGATCCATGCCCTTGGCGCGGTAGATGAGCTCCAACTCCTTGCGCTCCTCGTCAGGCTTCTCGCGGAGCTCGCGCGCCTCCATCTCGATCTCTCGCTCGAAGAGGTCACGCTGGCTCGCGACGCTGACATATTCACCCGCGGCCATCGAGAAGGCGCCGGCGAGCAGGCCAGCGACGCCCGCGAAGAGGACGATTCCATTGTCCGTGCCCGTGCCGGCGAAGCCCATGACGAGGGCGGTGTTGGACACGAGACCGTCGCTGATCCCGAAGATCGCAGCACGCACGGCGCCGGACGTGTCGACCCGATGCCAGTTCTCACCGAAGTCCACCGAGCCGTCAGCGCTGATGACACCGCGTTCGATCGCTGCCGTCGCAGGAGCGTGCTCTCGCAGACGGCGGAAGGTCTCGGCGTGCTCGCGCTCGTCAGCCGACATGCTGTCCGGGGCCTCGGGCTCGTCGTCGTACATCCCTGCGTCCGCGCCCTCGGCCTCCTCCAGGTGGGCGAGCACGTCGTCCATCCCGGCGGCGCGGGCCCGCGCGACCATGGCTGCATCCTCCGGATCGAGCGCGGTCGGCGCCGGTGGGATCGGCACGCCGTACTCCTCGAGCTTGCTCACCCAGTGCGCAGCGTGCTCGTCCTCGATGTCCGCAAGCTCCAGCAGCGCCTCGCGACGTTCACCGTCGCTCGCCTCCGCGAGTGAGCGGTAGAGCATCGACGCCTTGCGCTCGGCCTCGAGGTACTTCAGGAATCGGCGCGGATCAGTCTTGCTCACCCTGACCCCTCCGTATTGCCCGCATCCGCAGCCGCGGGATCGGTCAGCCGGTAGCGGTCGATCGCCTTGGCCAGGTCAGCGCGATCGACGAGGCCCTGGTCGGCGAGGCCGGTCAAGGTGCGCACGACGATCGACTCCGCATCGACGAGGAAGTGCCTGCGCAGTGCGCCGCGGGTGTCGGACATGCCCCACCCATCGGTGCCGAGCGTGCGGTACTCGCCCGGTACCCACGTGCGGATCTGGTCCTGCACGGACTGCATCCAGTCGGAGACGCCGACGACGAGGTCGCCGCGACCAGCAAGGCGTCGCGTGACGTAGGGAATCCGCTGCTCCTCCAGGGGGTGGAGGAAGTTCTCGCGCTCGACGTCGAGGGCCTCGCGCCGCAGTTGGTTCCACGACGTAACAGACCAGATGTCGACCTCCACGCTCCAGTCCTCGCGAAGCAGGCGCTGGGCCTCGAGTGCCCAGTTGACGGCTACGCCGGACGCCAGAATCTGCGGGCACGGGCCATCGCCGGAGCCCTCCGACACGAGGTGCATGCCGGCGATGATGCCCTCGACATCGACACCGCCGGGCTCGGCCGGTTGCGGGTAGGGCTCGTTGTAGACGGTGAGGTAGTAGAAGACGTCCTCCTGGTCGTCGCCGTACATCCGGCGGAGGCCATCTGCCACGATGTGGCCGATCTCGTAGCCGTAGGCCGGGTCGTACGCCATGACCGCGGGATTAGTTGACGCGAGCAGCAGGGAATGCCCGTCTTCGTGCTGCAGGCCTTCGCCGTTGAGTGTGGTGCGCCCCGCTGTCGCGCCGAGCACGAAGCCCCGGGCCATCTGGTCCATGGCCTGCCAGAAGGCATCACCGGTCCGCTGGAAGCCGAACATCGAGTAGAAGATGTAGACCGGGATCATCGGCTCGCCGTGGGTCGAGTACGACGATCCCGCGGCGATGAACGACGCGACCGATCCCGCCTCGTTGATCCCCTCGTGCAGGATCTGGCCGTCCTTGGCCTCCTGGTAGTTCAAGACGAGCTCGCGGTCGACCGAGATGTACTGCTGGCCGCCGGGGTTGTAGATCTTGGCGGTCGGGAAGAGTGAGTCCATGCCGAAGGTGCGCGCCTCGTCCGGGATGATCGGCACGAAGCGCGCGCCGATCCCCTTGTCGCGCATGAGGTCCTTGAGCAGGCGGACGAAGGCCATCGTCGTGGCGACCGGCTGCTTGCCGGATCCGCGCTTGACCACCTCGTAGTGCTCAGGTCCCGGGAGCGGCAGGGCCGCAGCGCGGGTGCGACGTTCGGGCACGGAGCCACCGAGCCGTCGACGGCGATCGAGCATGTAGGTGAAGGCCTCCGAGTCCGGGCCCGGGTGGTAATAGGGCGGGAGGTAGCCGTCGCCGAGATCGGCATCGGAGATCGGGATGTGCAGGCGGTCGCGGAAGAGCTTGAGGTCGTCGAGCGACAACTTCTTCATCTGGTGGGTGGCGTTGCGGCCCTCGAAGTGCGGACCGAGGGTGTGTCCCTTGATGGTCTTGGCGAGGATGACGGTGGGCTGACCGGTCGTCTCTACGGCGGCCCTGTAGGCGGCGTACATCTTGCGGTAGTCATGGCCGCCTCGCTGCAGGCTCCAGACCTCGTCGTCGCTCCAGCCCTCGACGAGCTTGGCTGTGCGCGGGTCCCGTCCGAAGAAGTGCTCGCGGATGAAGCCGCCGTTCTCGGCCTTGTAGGTCTGGAAGTCGCCGTCGGGCGTGGAGTTCATGAGATTGACCAGGGCCCCGTCGCGATCCTTGGCGAGTAGCTCATCCCACTTGCGACCCCAGATGACCTTGATGACGTTCCAGCCTGCACCGCGGAAGAGTGACTCGAGCTCCTGGATGACCTTGCCGTTGCCGCGCACGGGTCCGTCGAGCCTCTGCAGGTTGCAGTTGACGACGAACACGAGGTTGTCGAGTTCCTCGCGGGCCGCGAGCCCGAGGGCTCCGACCGACTCGACCTCGTCCATCTCGCCGTCGCCGAGGAAGGCCCATACGCGCTGCTGCGAGGTGTCCTTGATGCCCCGGTTGCCCAGGTATTTGTTGAAGCGCGCCTGGTAGATCGCCGAGAGAGGTCCCAGGCCCATCGAGACGGTGGGGAACTGCCAGAACCACGGCATGAGGCGCGGATGGGGGTACGACGGCAGTCCTCCGCTGGGGTGCGACAGCTCCTGACGGAAGCCATCCATCTGGCCCTCGGTGAGCCGGCCCTCGAGGAAGGCGCGGGCGTAGATGCCGGGGGAGGCGTGGCCCTGGAAGAAGACCTGGTCGCCACCGCCGGGGGCGTCGGGACCGCGGAAGAAGTGATTGAAGCCGACCTCGTAGAGGGATGCGGACGAGGCATAGGTGGAGATATGCCCGCCGACGCTGATGCCGGGCCGCTGCGCGCGGTGCACCATGATCGCGGCGTTCCACCGAATGAATTCGCGAATGCGGCGTTCGAGCGACTCGTCGCCGGGGAACCACGGCTCCATCTCCGGGGGGATCGTGTTGATGTAGTCCGTCGATCGCAGGCTGGGGACGCCGAGGTTGCGCTCGGCGGCACGGCGCAGGAGCGCGAGCATGAGATAGCGCGCTCGGTAGGAGCCTGAGCCGTCGATCACCTGGTCGAGTGACGCAGTCCACTCGGAGGTCTCCTCCGGGTCGACGTCGACGTACTGGGTAGGCAGACCCCCCGCGAGGAGTGGCTGCTGGCGGAGCGGATCGAAGCCGGTAGACATGTCCTGCCCTTCGCGCCGGGGTGCCCAGGGTCGCCAGGCACTGTTCGGTGGGGACCATCCTCGCGCACAGGAGGAGATCGTGGCGGCTCACCCCGGCCTACGCGCGAGTAGGAAGGCCCGATGCTGACCGGGGCGGGGCCCGCGAGACTTCGCGTCATATCGCTGTCACCGCACGGGACCCACGGGACGAACTCTGAGCGGATCAGGCGCATTTTCGACCGAATCCGCTCGAACTTCGCGGTCCACTCGAGCCCCTGGCAGGGGGCAATACGTCCGAGTTGCTTGCGCGATGCCTCGTCGTCCGATGGACTACGCCTGTGGCCCGACTCGTGAGGAGGCGACCGTGAGTGGCCAGGCTGCACCCGTGCTGGGCGCCCTGGGCATCTCAGCGGGCACCGTGGTGTGGGAGATCGGGACCGACGACGACGCTGACGGCGAACTCCGTGAAGCCCTCGCTGCGGCCGAGGGAGTCGAGCTCGTCGATGACGACTACGACGACGTGGTCGATGTCGTGCTGCTGTGGTGGCGCGAAGACGACGGCGATCTCGTCGATGCTCTCGTCGATGCGATCGGCCCGCTCGCCGATCACGGCGTCGTCTGGCTGCTCACTCCGAAGCCAGGACGTGATGGACATGTCGAAGCCGAGGACATCTCCGATGCGGCGCCGACCGCGGGCCTGCAGCAGACGTCGACCGTGAGTGCCGGCCGTGACTGGCAGGGCACGCGACTCGTAGCACCGCGCGCGGGCCGGCGCTAGCTGCCGCGCAGCCTGCGCCAGACGCCCCCGATCGCATCCCCTACCGCCCGAGCTGCCCCCGCTGACGACTCATATGCGCTGAGAGCAGCGCGCAGCCCGTCCGTGCCGGGCAGCCCGGGGGCCCGGGACAGCGCCTGGGCGACGGCGAGCAATCCGGTGAGGTCCTCGGCCTTGAGGTCACCCCTGGCGTACGCCGCGGGCGCGGAGGCGCGACCCGACGCGATGTCGAGCAGGAGGCCCGCATCGCACATCAGCGCGGGGCCTTCGGGATCGCGCACCTGGGCCGTGCGCCAGTCTCCGTCGCATGCGCCCGTGCCGATGCGGATCTGCGGTGTGATGGCCGTGAGGGACAGGTTGGCGTCCTGTTGAGCAGCGACGGCACCAACCGTGTCGACGAGAGCGGTGAGCCCTGCGGTGAGGAGTCCCGCGGGCGCGCGCACTCCTGCCGGCTCGAGATCTCGCGCAGCAACCGCGCACTGGTACGCCGTTGCCGCGACGAGCGTGCCGAGAGGGACGATGCCGAGTGGACCCGCGACGGGGAGGAGGGCCTCGCGACCGACGTCCGACGATGCGGCCCATGACGCGACCTCGTCGCGGGCGCGCAGCAGGGACTCGCGCATCTGCTGGGGGGAGTCGTCCACGTGTGTCTGGATCACCCGTGCCTCGATGGCGTTGAGCGGCTCTGCGGTGGGGTCGCCTGCGAGAGCGGCCTGGCGAATGGCAGGGAGCGGCCTGCCTTCGGGCCAGGAGCCGAGGACGACGAGGGTGCGTGCCGCCGTCCGGCCCGACTTGCGACTCGGTGCTCGCAGATCGACGCCATCGACCGCCTGCAGCAGGTCATCCCACGCGGCCACGGTCGCCGCGAGGGTCGCAGGAAGGTCGCTGCTCACCCGGCCGCGCTCGCCGGGCTCGGGCACGAGGCCTGCGGGCGGTAGCGTCACACGCACATCCTGCCGCGAGAGGAGGGGTCATGGTCCATGTGGGCAGCGTCGCTCCTGCTTTCACGCTGACCGACCAGCACGGCCAGCAGGTCTCGCTGTCGGCCCTGAATGATGCTTCGCTCATCGTGTTCTTCCCAGCGGCGTTCACCCCGGTCTGCGGCGGAGAGCTTCAGGCTCTGCGCCCTGTGGCCCTGCAGGTGAGAGTGCTCGCGGTGTCCTGTGACTCGATGTTCGTGCTCCGCGCGCTGTCCGACGTCGAGGGGATCGAGTTCGCTCTCCTCAGTGATTTCTGGCCTCATGGTGATGTTGCGCGGGCCTACGACGCATTCGACGACGGCACCGGGATGGCACGGCGTGTCAGCGTGCTCATCGACGGTGATGGTCGAGTCACCAATCGGTGGCAGTCGCCGGCCGGGCAGGCTCGGGACGCCGACGACTACCTGCGGGCCGTCCGGTCTCTCCCTCGTGACTAGGGGCCGGCGAAGGGCCTCGTGAGCCCAAGATGCGGACCTGTCCGATCGGGTGTCCACTAGGCGTGTGGTCGGCGGGGGCCCGAGACCCCGCCGACCACATGTGTGTCCGGGAGCCTGCCCTACCGCGACGATGCGACCGTGGGTTGTCGGTGCCGACACCCTCCGTCTCATTCCGTCCAGCGCGAATCAGGTGACCTAGAGTCGCCACCGTGACCATCGACGTCCAGCACGTCAGCAAAATGTTCGGCTCGATACGCGGCGTAGACGACCTCAGCTTCACCGTGCCAGACGGCAAGGTAACCGGCTTCCTTGGGCCCAACGGGGCAGGGAAGTCCACCACGATGCGCCTGATGCTTGGACTTGATCGGGGGCAGGGCCGAACCCTGTTCGACGGACGAGCGCTCACGGACTACGCCCATGCGAGCAAGGTGGTGGGCACTCACCTCGACGCTCGCCCATTCCTGCCGGGCAGATCCGCGCGCGACCACCTGCTGATGCTCGGTGCCGATGCCCGGGTGAGCAATGCGCGCATCGATGAGGTCCTCGCCACCGTGGGTCTAGCCGATGTCGCCCGACGGCGGCCGAAGACCTTCTCCCTCGGGATGGCTCAACGCCTCGGCCTCGCGGGCGCAATCCTCGCGAATCCACAAGCGCTCATGCTGGATGAGCCCGCCAACGGCCTAGACCCCCAATCGATCCAGTGGCTCCGGGAGTTCCTGCGGCATTACGCCTCGCAGGGGCATGCGGTCCTCGTGTCGAGCCACCTGCTCAGTGAGATGCAACTCATGGCGGACCACGTCGTTGTGATTGCGCGTGGGCGCCTCGTCGCGGAGGGTGCGGTCGAGGAACTCTCGGCGCGAGGTAGCGATGTCCTCGTTCGCACGGATGACGTCGCGGTGCTTCGTGCCGCCCTCAAGGCCCGGGGCGCGAGGGTCTCGGACGAGGGAGGCAATGCCCTAGGCGTCAGCGGGCTAGGCCGAGATGACGTCGGTCGCGCCGCATTTGAGTCAGGATGCATCGTATTCGAGTTGAGCGAACGTCGCGCTAGCCTCGAGGAGACCTTCTTGCAGCTGACGGGCGACGGCCAGGAATTCGCGTTTGGGGAGACCCCGTGACCGGACCACTGCTCTACGAATGGCGTCGCATCCGCACCGTAAGGTCTACGTGGCTCCTTGTCGCGGTCGGGATCGTCGTACCCGCCGGGCTTGCTGTCCTCTTCTCTGGGCTCGGGCAGTCGACAACGGATCAAACTGGAGAGCCCCCCGCCGAGGTGGCCACGGCCTTAGCGGCACTCCTTCCCCTGGCGGCAGCGATCCTGTGCACCGTCGGGGCGGCGTCCTTCGGCCAGGAATATCGTCACGGCTTGATCCGCGTGACGTTGTCGATCTTCCCGCAGCGCACGACAGTCTTCGCGGCCAAGCTCATCACGGTCACGGTGCTCGTGGCAGTGACGGCCGTCGCGACGATTGCGGCGATCGTGCTGGCTGAGTACCTGGGGAGGCTTGTCGCTGGGGCCCCGTCGGGATGGCCGAGCGGGGTGCTTGGCTCCCTGGGCGTCATCGGAGTCCTCTACGTGACTATCTTCGCGCTCATTGCCTTCGCGATCACCGCACTCACCCGCAATCAGCCCCTGGGCATCATTGCGCCCATCGTGCTGGCTGTCCTCATCGAGCCGCTGATCGGTCTCATTGCCCAATCTCAGTTCTGGACATGGAGTGACTGGGTGCTTCCGTTCTCCAGTGGCCAAAGCGCCCTCGCGGTAGGGGGTGCGGAAGCCTGGGGGCACATCGCCGTCTTCTTCGCGTGGTTCGCCGCCCTGGGGATTGCCGCGTGGCTCCTCTTTCGGCGCCGCGACGCCTGAATGTCGCTTGGCGGCAACCGCCGCTAATGAGCGCCGTGCGCGCCTGAACAAGGTCAACTTCCGGGGAGTGGTCCTGCGCCACGCACACCTGCATGAGGCGTCCTTGGTGGGCACGAACCTGACTGGCGCGGACCTGACTGGCGCGATCTACTGCCGGACGACAGCATCAACAACAGCGGCTGCTGACAGGGACGACATTCCGACACCCTTATGCGGATCCGGTGTTGCGCCCGCTGCCGCTTCCGCCTCGTTAGTCGAGCCGCGAAGTATCTTATGAGGGGGCAACGGACCTGGAGGATTAACCTGCCGGCTGAGCCGCGGGAGGAGCGTCATGAAGTTTGTCGTCGTCGAGGAATTCACCGTCGACATTCACGACGGCAAGACCGGTGCCTCACCGTGAGCACCAAGACCCTGCTCATCGTCGCCGGCGTCCTGTACGCGGCCGCCTTCACGCTACTGGCCGTCGTCGGCAACGCTGACGCCACCTTGGATGCGGGAGGGACCATCAACGAGCCCATCAACCGGATGCCCTTCATTCCCATGGCCGTCGTGGCTGCCTTCGCCTTCCTCATCGCCAGCGGCATCGTCGCCGTCACCGCCTTGCGCGGACTCATCCGCGCACTCCGGGCTCCCCAGGCATGACCGGCCACGACGCCCGCGGACACCTCGACCCCGGCGCCGTCGTGTTCGATCGGGCCTCATCGGCCCGCGGGATCGACCGTCGTAGCTGGTTACCGCGGCTGACGTGCTGCTTCGTTGTGGGCCCGGCCGGCCTCGAACCGACGACCCCTTCCTTGTAAGGGAAGTGCTCTACCAACTGAGCTACAGGCCCGCGGGCCATGAGGCTAGCGGCGATACCCTCCGGACATGACCTCGGCCTCAAGTCTCACCCGGGTGATCGATCTCCTGGAGCGGCGCTATCCGCCGAGCACGGCTGAGGCGTGGGACGCCATCGGGCTGGTGTGCGGTGACCCGCAGGCACCGGTACGACGCATCCTGTGGGCGGTGGACCCGGTCGAGGCGGTGGTCGATGAGGCCATCGACATGGGCGCTGACCTGGTGATCACGCACCACCCGCTCTTCCTCTCCGGTGTGCATGGGGTCGCTGCCACGACGGCGAAGGGGCGCGTCGTGCACCGACTGATCAGCGCTGGTACGGCGCTGTACTGCGCCCACACGAATGCCGATGTCGCCGATCCCGGCGTATCCGATGCCCTCGCCGCGACGATCGGGCTGACACGCACCCGACCGGTCGTCCAGGCACAGTCCGACAGGGGCGGATTCGACGTCCCGCCGGGCCAGCCCGACAGGGGCGGCTTGGCCGACCCGCCGGGCCGCACCGAGGACCCGGAGGGCATCGCGACCGGTCTCGGCCGGATCGGGGAACTCGAGCAGCCCACGACCCTGGCCAACTTCGCCGCTCGCGTCGCCGACGCCCTACCCCCGACGCGGCATGGTGTGCGCGTCGCGGGGGATCTGGGCAGGCGAGTGCATCGAGTGGCGGTGTGCGGAGGCTCGGGTGACTCGCTCCTCGCCATCGCCACCGACATGGGCGCCGATGTCCTCGTGACGGCCGACCTCAAGCACCACCGGGCGCTGGAGCACCTCGAGGAAGGCGGTTGCGCGATCATCGACGTCGCCCACTGGGCCAGTGAGTGGCCGTGGCTGGAGCAAGCTGCCCAACTCCTCGACTCCGACCTCGCCCGCGAGGGGACTACGGTGGTCAGCGTCGTGTCCGCGCAGCCCACGGATCCGTGGTCGATGACGCTGAGGAGTGAGCCCTGAACGCCGATCCGCAGGACCAGTTGACCCTGCTCGAGGTGCAGCAGCACGACCTTGAGATCGATCGCGCCCGGCATCGCCGCGCCACGCTCCCCGAGGCGGTCCACGTGGCCGAGCTCGAGGCTTCTGCGAGGGCCCTCGACGACGACATCACCCGGGCAGCCGTCGAGGTGAGCGACCTTGAGGCGGAGCAGCGCAAGGCTGATGCCGACGTGGACCTCGTGCGTCAGCGCGCGGTCAAGGACCGTGAGCTTCTTGAGACCATCAACGACGCCAAGCAGTTGTCCAATCTGCAGCATGAACTCGAGTCGCTGGCCCGGCGCCAGTCCGACCTTGAGGATGTCGAACTCGAGGTGATGGAGCGGCTGGAGGCGGCCCAGAAGGCCCATGCGGGGCTCGTCACCGCGCGCGAGGCGCTCAGCGTGGAGATGGCGACGGCGAAGACAGCGCTCGACAATGCGCTCGCTGACCTCGCAGACGACGAGCGGACCGCCACGGCCGCCCGCGCCGCAGCCGCCGATCGCGTCCCAGCCGACCTGCTGGCCCTCTACGACAAACTGCGTGCCGACAACGGCGGGATCGGGGCGGCCGCGCTGCACCGTGGGCGTTGCGAGGGCTGCCGGATCGAGCTCACGCCCGTTGACCTCGGGCGGATTCGCGAGGCCCCTGAGACCGAGGTCATCCGGTGCGAGGAGTGTCGTCGCATCCTGGTGCGCGCGGCGGAATCCGGCCTGTGAGCCGACTGCTCATCGTCGAAGCCGACGGCGGATCGCGCGGCAACCCCGGGCCGGCGGCCTTCGGCGCGGTGGTGCGCGACGGGGAGACGGGCCGCGTGCTCGTCGAGATCGCCGAGACGATCGGTGAGGCGACCAACAACGTCGCGGAGTACCGCGGGGTCCTGGCGGGCCTCCAGCATGCCCTCGCGATCGACCCTGATGCGCGCATCGAGGCGCGCCTGGACTCCAAGCTCATCGTCGAGCAGATGAGCGGTCGCTGGGCTATCAAGAACGCCGGGCTTCGCGAACTCGCCCTCGCGGTGCGCAACCTGCGAGCCGATGTCACCTACACCTGGGTCCCGCGGGCGCAGAACACCGCTGCGGACCGCCTGGTCAACGAAGCGCTAGACGCCCAGTCGCGTGGGGAGACGGTTCGCATCGACCGACGCATCGGCTCGGGTCTGCCCGACGCCGAGGATGTCGTCGGCGAAGCGCTGGAGGACCGCGCGGAGGAAAAGCGCGAGGCCGCGAGACCGCACAAGATGGTGGGCTGGGCAACGGACCTGGGCACTCCGACGACCATGCTCCTGGGCCGCCACGGAGCGACCGCCCTGAGCCTGGAGAAGCGCTTCTCGGGAGCGGGTGGCTTCGACGCCCCGCTGGCTCCCCTCGGCGAGCAGCAGGCAGAGGCGCTCGCCCGCGAGATCGCGGCGCGCGGAGGCGTCGATGCGATCGTCGCCTCGCCGCTGTTACGCACACGCCAAACGGCTGAGCTCGTGGGGCAGGCGACGGGTGCGCCGATCGACATCGAGCCCGGAATCGTGGAGTGCGCCTTCGGCGAGTGGGATGGTCACACCTTTGCCGAGGTCAGCGACCGCTGGCCGGTGGAGTTGGGCGCGTGGCTCGCCTCGACGGATGTCGCGCCTCCCGGGGGAGAGTCATTCGCCGAATGCCGTGACCGTGTCGATCGGGCGCGGCGTG
>JBMTDJ010000012.1:0-40491 GCA_049431945.1 Candidatus Nanopelagicales bacterium
TTGAAAGGGCGGAGTCCTAGGCCGCTAGACGATGGGGACCATCGCCTCCGAACCGCGTCGAAGACTGATGAAGCATAGGGGAGGGCCCGGCCAGGGGGCTACGGGGGTCTTCGTCGGGCTGGATAGCGCAACCAGAGACCACCCGGGGCATGATCGATGGGTGGATCGACGCCGATTCCTCGCGCTCACCGCGAGCGCTGCAGTTGCCCCGATCCTGCTGCAGGCGGGCGGCGGCGCTGCTCGTGCCGTCCGCGCGGATCGAGGGCGGGAGGTCCCCGATCCCATCGACTCACTCGTCACTCGCTGGGACACCGACCCCTGGTCGCGTGGCTCCTACTCCGCTCTCCCGGCCGGTGTCTCCCCTTCGGTGCGGCGCACGCTGGCCGATGCGGTCATCGGCGGGCGCGTCGTGCTCGCGGGTGAGTACGTGAGCACGTCCTACCCCGCGACGACGACGGGTGCCTACCTCTCCGGCCAGTACGCCGCGCAGCGGATCCTCAAGAAGCGCGACATTCGCACTGCCATCGTCGTCGGCGCCGGCATCGCGGGCGCTGCCGCCGCGCGCGCACTCACGGATGCGGGTGCGCAGGTCGTCGTGCTTGAAGCGCGCGATCGGATCGGCGGACGCATCTGGAGCAACGACGCGTGGGGTGCGCCGGTCGAGCTGGGCGCGGCCTGGATTCACGGAACGCGCGGCAATCCGCTCGTCCCTCTCGCGCGGGACGCCGGGCTCGCGTTGCTGCCGACCGACTACGACGACGCTGTCGCGCGTGACACGGTCACCGGCAAGCGCTCGCGCGAAGCAGAGCGGCGATGGAGTCGCCTCGATGTCCTCATGGGTCGACTCGAGGAGGCATGGCCACCGCGTGACACCGACGTCTCGCAGTGGCTGACGGACAGGGGCTGGACATCCGGGCGATTCGATCAGTGGGCCGCGCAGGTGGAGATCACGCAGGAGTACGCGCTCGATCCTGATCGACTCGGAGTGCGCGCGACAGAGGAGGGTGCGGCGTACCGGGGAGGTGACGACCTCGTCGGTGGCGGCTATGTCGCGATCCCCGAGGAACTCCTCGGCGATGCTGACGTGCGTCTGTCCACCGCGGTCACGGCCGTCTCAGCGGGAAGTGCGCGGGCAACCGTGCGCCTGGCCTCGGGCGGCAGCATCTCCGCGGATGCGGTCGTCGTCGCCGTGCCGCTCGCGCTGCTTCGTGCCTCGGCTCCTGCACTGGATCCGCTTCCAAGCGACGTCGACCGGGCGCTGCGCCGTCTTGCCACGGGGGTCTTCGAGAAGGTCGTGCTGCGCTACGACGAGCAGTGGTGGGGTGATCACCGCGTCTACGGGATCGTCGGGGGCGGAGCGCCGGGAGCTCCTGAGGGCAGCCTCGCGTCACTGCGGTGGACCGAGTTCTACTCGCTCACCGACGTACTCGGGTTCCCCGCGCTCGTGGGCTTCTCCGGCGGTCGCGCGGCCCGCTCAAGACCGCGGCGCGATGGACGCTGTGTCGCCGAGGCCTCAGGCATGCTCGCTGCTGCCTTCGCCGGTTGAGGTCCTTCACGCAACAGGGGCCACTCCTCACGGAGTGACCCCTGTCGATGCGTGAATGGGCCGATCAATCTCGACCCTTAACAGTCGCCCGGGTGTGCCGCCTTCCACGCACAGGGGCCTGGTCGATGCTGCTCCTGAAGGAGAGCTTCGGTGATGGGAGCGATCATAAATCCTCCTCTCACAGCGGCGACGTAGCCGCGAATTCAGTCTGCGCCTGTCAGCGACGCGAAGTCAAGGGATAACCCGGGGATATCGCGATGTCGTTCGGTCACTTCCGTGGTCCCGCGCCACAATGGTGCGCATGGTCGAGGTCTCCCCCGCGGAGTTCGAGGATCTCGTGGCCGAGGCGCTCGAGGCGGTGCCCGCGGAGCTCGCGGCACTGGTCGACAACGTCGTCTTCGTCATCGAGGCCGACGGTCCACCCGATGACCCAGACCTGCTGGGTCTTTACGAAGGGGTGGCGCTCACCCTGCGTGACGGCGCTTACGCGGGAGCGCTGCCTGACCGCATCACGATCTACCGCAATCCGACCCTGCGCATCTGCGACACGTTCGACGATGTCGTCGAGGAGGTCAACATCACCGTCGTGCACGAGATCGCCCATCACTTCGGCATCGATGACGAGCGCCTGCACGAGCTCGGGTACGACTAGCGAGGTGCCGACGCGCGTCGCAGGCGATCGGCGATCGCCTCGCTGACACCGTGGGTGTCAGCAGGGGGAAGGACGGCGACGATGAACGTAATTCCGGTCGCGTCCGCGCGGCGAAGGGCGTCGTAGAGACCACGAGCGTAGGAGTCGGCCGAGTCAGGCTCGAGGAGACGCACGGTGTCGTCGGGGGAAGGGATCGCGGCTGGGGCGATGACGCCGATGGCAGAGGGTTCGCTCCCGCCGATGACCGCCGAATCCACGTACGCCTCGAGTGCCTCGGCATCGGGAGCGATGGCGATGCTGGCCCGTGGTGCGTAATGAGACGGCAGGGCGCCAGGGACCCGGATACCCGAACTGATCGCATCGAGCACGGCAAGCCCGGTCACGCGTTGGATGTCTGCGGCTCCGATGCGACCTGGCCGCAGGACTCGCGGCTGCGGACCGGTGCAGTCGACGATCGTGGACTCCACGCCCACCATGCATGGTCCGCCGTCGATCGCCACGTCGCCTGGAGCAAGCCGCTCCGCCAGATCCGCGAGCGCATGCTCGAGGGTGGTTGGGCTGACGTGCCCGAAGGCATTGGCGCTGGGGGCTGCGAGTCCGTGGGGAGCGCCGTCGGGATCGATCTCGTCCATGGCGCGCAGGACGGCGAGTGCCTCGGGATGCGCCGGGACACGCACAGCCACTGTGTCCTGCCCACCCGTGACGTCGTCGGTGGCTCGTGAAGATCGAGGCAGCACCAGCGTGAGAGGTCCGGGCCAGCACGACTGCGCGAGGGCGCGGGCGTAGTCCGGCACGTCGCGCACCCAAGCGCCCGCCGATTCGGTGTCCAGGCTCGGGTCGGCGACATGGACGATCACCGGATGGGCTGAGGGTCGGCCTTTCACCGCGTAGATGCGTGCCACGGACTCGGGCCGGTCGGCGCGGCCGGCGAGGCCGTAGACGGTCTCTGTCGGCAGGATGGCGAGCGCGCCCTCGAGGAGCGCCGCTGCTGCGGCGCGGGGGTCTGCGGTGGTCACGTCGTGGCACCTGCCCGCGAATGACGCATCTGGTGGCCGCCGCTGCTGAAGGCGTCAGCGGGAGGGGTGTCTCCGTCTTGCAGCCCGTCGAGTACTCGCAGATTGAATTCGCAGTCGGGCACGGCGTCGAGATCGTCTCCCCGGAGGACCTCAGGGATGTGCAGATATGCCTGGCGCGCGGAGGAGTATCGCTGCCGGGCAGCGTCGTACGAACCGAGTCGCCCGAGGATGGCGGCGGCCTCGTGGGTGCACTCGGCCGCGCGCTCGGGAAGACCAGCCTCAGCGTAGGCCGCCGCGGCGGCGTCGAGGAGGGAGAGCGCCTCGACAGACTCGTGCGGATCAGCGACACGTGCTCGTGCGACAGCCTCGCCGTGGCGGAAGTCCGCAATCCGCACGGGGTCGGGGATGCGGTCGGCGACATCGATGGCCGCGGTGAAGGAGTCCACCGCCTCGCTGAGGTCTCCGGCGAGGTCCCACGCGGTGCCGCGCGTGGCGAGGAGATCGGCCTCGCTGCCCAGAGCAGCCGTGGAGCGAGCTGAGGTCAGTGCCGCGTCGATGACCGCGATTGCGTCCGCGTGGCGTTGACGATCGACCAGTCGCCACGCCAGTCCCGGGGCTGCGGCAAGCACCGCGCGATGGTCATCGAGGGCACGGAATCCGTCGAAGGCATCGCGGAGCGTGGCGTCGGCCTCGTCGTCAAGGCCCTGTGCGGCCAGGGCGGCGCCCAGCACCTGCCGCGCGCGTGCGGTGAGCGCAGGATCGTCGTCAGCGTCGCGGATGATCATCAGCGCTTGACGCATCGCCTCGTCGTACTGACCGTCCTCCACCAGGTGCGCGGCCCGCTCGTAGAGGGCTGCTCGACGATCCGCCTCAGGCAACTCGGGATCGCTCAGGGTCCGATCGAGAGCGCCCAGCACCTCGGCGCCCGCACCGTCGGCGCGCGCAATCTCATCCGCGAGCGCGTCGAGTTGCTTGCGTAGTTGCCGACGACCCAAGCCCTTGGCCAGGGGGCGTGCCTCATCGACGGCGACGCGGGCATCGGCGAAGCGGGCCAGATGGGTGAGTGCGCTCGCGCGACCCACGCGCGCCCAGGCTTCGAGGGAGTCGAGATCCCCGAGATCCTGGCCCGCGGGAGGCAGTGCCAGGGAGCCGACATGGAGCAGGCGCTGGCGTTCGTGATCTCCGTCGGCTCGCAGCATGTCCACGTAGCCGAGGGCGGTGTCGAGATCGACCAGAGCCTCGTCGTATCGACCGAGGGCGATGAGGGCCCGGGCAGCTCGGGTGCGCTCAAATGCGACGGCGTAGGAGCCCCCGCGGGCTCGGGCTTCCTGCTCGCGCGCACGGGCATCGGCGAGGAATGCCTCTGCCTGGTCGCGCATGGCCGACTCATCTGCCATCCATCCACTATGGCGCACGTCACAGGCCAGGCCCTCAAGGGGTGGTCAGGCACCATCCCCAGGGGATTCCGTGGCGTATGTCACTCGTTGTTCACACCAATGTCGCAGGTGTGTCACAGACCTGGATCATGGTGTGAGTGGCCCCACCGGGCCCACGTCACGCAAGCACCGCCCACAAGGCGGTGGAGGAGGAACCACCATGAAGTCCCTGATCAACTGGCTGCGCCCGAGTGCCAACCACCCCGCGAGCATCCGGCGCACCTGGGATCGCGAGCGCTCTCGCGCCATGTCGCCGTCGCATCGCGAAGAGATCGACGCCATCTTCTCGCGCTACCTCTGACGCGCGCACCTTCCTGAGCTCAGCGGGCTAGCCCGGTAGGGACGGCCGCGCCGCCGCTATCGGGCTAGCCCGGCCAGGGCTTCGGGGCTACCCCTCAGCACACGAATCGCCCATTCGGTGCACCACTGTCAGGATCGTGTAAGGACCGGGCAGAGTTCGGGCTCTCGGGGAACAACCACCCCCACGGTGGCGTCACCCTAGGCAGAAGGTGCGTTGCGACTGCGCAGTCGCGGCGCCGACGAGGAGGACTGACGTGACGGACGAGAACTTCGGCCGAGACCCCTACGCCGCTGCCTATGGCGCCCATGATCCCTACGCCCCCGATGCCACACCGGCTTCAGGGGCGCCGGGCTACTCCGCGACACCGGGCTACGCCGCAGCGGATGACCAGTCCGCGACGCGGGCGTATCCGGTCGGCGACTCCCCGTCCGATCCCTATGCCAGCGATTCCTACGCCGGGTACGCCAACGATCCCTACTCCGCGTACGCACGCGACCCCTATGCGGGCTATGCCGGCGATCCCTATGCCGCGTACGCCCAAACAGCGACGGTCGCTCCGCCGGCGCCGCGGACCCAGAAGCAGCCGGGTCGCGGCGGCATGATCGCCATCGCGTCGGCCGGCCTTGCGCTCACCGCTCTGGTCGCCGGATCCATCGGTGGCGCTGTCGGCTTCACCGTCGCGCGCATGACCCAGCCGGAGGCGACCGCCGCTGTGGCTGTGGCCCCGATCGGTGCCACCGGCGATCCGATTAGCCCGCCCGCGGGCGGCAGCATCGCGGCCGTCGCCGCTGCACTCCAGCCGTCCGTCGTGCAGATCAACGTCGCCGGTGGCGGCGGCGAGGGCACCGGATCGGGATTCGTCATCCGCGAGGACGGCTACATCCTCACCAACAACCACGTCACGGCCAATGGCAGTGACATCACCGTGACGTTCAGCGACGGCGAGGTCGTCGACGCCACCCTGGTGGGCGCCAACCCCGGCTACGACCTTGCCGTGCTCAAGGTCGACCGCACCGGCCTGCCCGCCGTGACTCTCGGATCCTCGAGCGCGCTCGAGGTGGGGGATGCGGCCATTGCCATCGGTTCGCCGCTCGGCCTGCAGGGGACGGTCACCGCAGGCATCGTGAGCGCTCTCAACCGACCTGTCACGGCAGGTGGGGAGGGTGAACTCGCCTTTATCAACGCCATCCAGACCGATGCCGCGATCAATCCCGGCAACTCCGGCGGGCCACTCGTCGACGGCAATGGCGCGGTCATCGGCATCAATTCCGCCATCGCCGCGCTTGGCGCCGGTCTCGGCGGCCAGGCCGGATCGATCGGACTCGGATTCGCTATCCCCATCGACACGGCCGCGCGCATCGCCGCCGAGCTCATCGCCACGGGGTCGTCGTCCACTCCCATCATCGGCGTGCAGCTCGACATGCAGTACGCCGGCCCCGGCGCCCGCGTCGCGGGAATCACCGAGGACGGGCCCGCTTCCGGGGCCGGACTTCGCGAGGGTGACGTCATCACCGCACTCGATGGCGTGCCGGTCGTGGATGCGACCGATCTCATCGTCGATGTCCGGTCGCTCGCCCCGGGTGACCAGGTGACCCTCACCGTCGAGCGCGATGGTGTCGAGCGCGAGGTCACGCTCGTGCTCGGTGCGCAGCGCAACTAGTCGACGACCGCGACCGCGCCACCGCGGCGCGTATCGGCGACCGCCGTGACCCGGCCCTCTGGGTCCCGGGTCACGGCGTGGACGCCGCCGAAGTACAGATCTGGGCTCGGCCAGGTGCGGACCGATGTCGCGCCCCGCAGGCCCGCGACGTAGTCGTCGGGGAAGCCGGGCTCGATGTCGATGAGATCGTCGCCGACATGCAGTCGGGGTGCAGCGATCGCCTCCACGAGAGGCTCCCCGATGTCGAGGGCTCGGACAAGGACCTGAACGAGCGCCGACCGGATCCGCTCGCTGCCTCCCGTGCCGAGAGCCAGGAGCGATCCATCATCGCGCACGGCCAGCGTCGGGGCCATCATCGAACTCAGGCGCTGACCCGGTCGCAGCGAGTGGAAGCCGCCCGGATGCAGATCCGCCTCCCCCAGCATGTTGTTGAGGGCGACCCCCGCGGCGACCGTGCCTGATCCCGACCCGTTCGACAGCGAGAGCGCGGCGATCCGCCCATCGCCATCGACGGCCGTGAGATGCGTCGTTCCGCGCCGCACCTGCGGTTGGTCGTGGACACGGTGCCGCTCGGTCGCAGCGCGGAGTGCGCCGGGCACCGCGGTCCAGGGATCGGTGGCGGCCACGAGGCCGAGTGACTCCAGGACGATGGCACCTCCGAACGCCGGTGGCGGATTGCTCCAGATCCACGCATCACCTCGACGGGCCCAAACGGGCGTGCGCTCGACGACGGCGTACTCCGTGAAGTCCGTGAGGCTGACGAGGCCGTGGTGGGCCTTGATCGCCTCAGCGACGGGCCGCGCGAAGGCATCCTCGGCGGACTCACCGGCGCCCAGTCGCACGAGCATGTCGGCGTACGCCGGGTTGCGGAATGGCATGCCTTCGAGCGGAGGTGTGAAGAGCGCGGCGCTCGCCGGTGTGAGCGTGAGAATCGGACCGATGACGCGGATGAACTCGACCTGGACCGGATCCAGCATGAGACCTTCGTGGGCCATAGCGGCGGCCGGGGCGACGACGTCGGCGAGTGGCAGTCGACCCCCGGCTGCATGCAGGTACAGCAGTCCGGCGAGCGTGCCGGGCGTGGCGACGCTCGACCAGCCGGCGTGGAATTCCTGCTGCACACCTGACCCGAACGTGACGCAGAGATTGTCCATCGGCTGTGCCGTTGCCGAGGTCCCGTCGATGCCGGGCATGTTGACGAAGAAGTCGATGACGCGGATGTGGCCACCAGGTGTCGCGACGAGGCAGAATCCCCCGCCGCCGAGGCTTGCCAGGGTGGGCTCGGCCATCGTCGCGGCGAAGGCGCCAGCGACGATGGCGTCCACCGCGGTGCCCCCCAGGCGCAGCATCTGTGCCGCGGCCTCGCATGTCGCTGGCGAGCCAGCCGCGACGGCACCGGTGCCCGCCGGGCCCGAGGCGGTGACGGCAATATCGCTGGACACGCCTCGCACGCTATCCGGCGCCCGTAGCCTGGCAATGTGGTGGAGTTCTGTGCGTCAGCGGGTCCGAGCCTTGGTGTGGAAGTCGAACTAGGGATCGTCGATGAGGAATCCGGTGCCCTGGTCTGCATAGCGCCGGAGATCCTCGCCCGGGTGGGCGAGGGTCACCCTGAACTCGAGCACCCCAAGATCAAGAAGGAGCTCTACCAGTGCACCGTTGAGGTCATCACGGGCGTGTGCACGACTGTCGCCGAGGCGCGCGCTGACCTGGCGCAGTCCATCCGCGAGGTTCAGATGGCCGCGGAACGCTCCGACGCGGGCGTCATCGGAGCGGGCCTTCACCCGTTCACTCCCTGGAGCGACCTGGCGATCTCGGAGGGGGAGCGCTACCAACGCCTCGTGGACACCATCGCCTGGCCCGCTCGGCGGCTAACAACCCATGGCGTCCACGTGCACGTGGGAGTTCGCTCCGGCGACAAGGCTGTGGCGGCCGTCAATGCCCTCTCCGGGTACCTCCCGATCTTCCTCGCCCTGTCGGCCGCGAGTCCCTACTGGAACGGCCAGGACACCGGGCTTGCGTCGACGCGCACGAAGATCTTCGAGGCCATGCCGACGACCGGTCTGCCGCCGCACCTGCGCGACTGGGATGAGTTCAATGTCTTCCTCGACACCCTGATCGAGGCCGGAGCCGTCGAGACGGTGCGTGAGGTGTGGTGGGACATCAGGCCGCATCCCGGCTACGGCACCGTCGAGCTGCGCATGTGCGACTCGATGCCCACGCTCTGGGAGATCGCGGCGATTGCCGCACTCGCGCAGAGCCTCGTGACGGAGTTCGACCGGATCATGGATGCCGGGGGCCTGCCCGTCGTGCCGCGCGAGTGGGTGCGGCGCGAAAACAAGTGGCGCGCGGCCAGATGGGGTGTCGAGGCTGACCTCGTGATCGATGATGCCGGCCATACGAGACCGCTGCGTGAGGTCGTGGACGAACTCGTCGACCGGCTGCTCCCCATCGCGAAGGAACTCGGCTGTGCTGCCGAGCTCGCAGACCTTCGGCGGATCGCTGCCGAGGGTCCTAGCTACGTGCGACAGCGGGCGATCGTCGCCGAGGGCGGCGACCTCTCCGACGTGGTTCGCGCGCTTCGGGGAGAGCTGGCCGACGCAGTCGCTGCGGAGGGACCCGGCGGGGCGGCCAAGCCGCCCCCATCGGGGTTCGCCACACCGTGAGCACTGCGATCACATCTCTCGTCACCGCGAGGGAGCACGAGCTCGTGGCCTTCCGTCGACGCCTGCACGCCGACCCGGAGCTCTCCTACGCCGAGCACGCCACGACCCAGGCCGTCGCCGAGCGGCTGCAGGTTGCGGGCCTGGCACCGCGGGTCCTGGAGATCGGTACAGGCCTGGTGTGCGACGTACCCGGCAACTCGCCCGGACCGCTCGTCGTCCTGCGGGCGGACATCGACGCGCTCGCGATGCCCGACGGCACGACCACCGAATACCGCTCCCGTCGCGACGGCGTGGCGCATGCGTGCGGCCACGATGCACACACCGCCATCGTCCTCGGCGCTGGACTCGTCGTGCGCGCCCTGACCGAGATCGAATCCGTGCCCGGCACCTTGCGCCTGGTCTTCGAGCCGGGCGAGGAGTCGATGCCGGGTGGAGCGGTCGAGGTCGTGCGCGAGGGGTGGATCACGGGGGCGTCGAGCGTCATGGCCCTGCACTGCGACCCCAAGATCGACCTCGGCCAGATCGGCTTACGCGTCGGTGCGCTCACCTCGGCCTCGGACACGGTGGAGATCGTCATCAGCGGACCGGGTGGCCACACGGCGCGTCCGCAATTGACCGTGAATCTCGTCGAGGTCATCGGTCGCTTCGTCACTGCCTTCCCCGGCGAGGTTCGGCGTCGACTCGGCGCACCCGAGGGGCCTCCAGGCACCGGTGATGACGAGGTCGTCGTTGCCTTCGGATCCGTGCACGCTGGCGAGGCAGCTAATGTGATCCCTGCCCGTGGCGTCCTGCGTTGCTCTGTCCGCTGCGCTGATCGCGAAGCATGGGATCGCGCCGAACTCGTCGTGCGTGCAGTTGCCGAAGAGATCCTCGCCGACTCTGGCGCCACACACGCGATCGACTATCAACGCGGCACTCCCGCGGTGGTGAACGAGGCTCATGCCGTCGAGGTGCTCGCTGCCGCCGCGCGCGGTGTCGTCGGCGATGCCGGGGTGGTCGAGGCGCCTCGATCGATGGGGGCTGACACCTTCGCGTGGTACGGCGAGCACACGCGCTCGGCGTACGCACGGCTGGGCACGCACTTCGGCGATCGCCCGCGCCTGGACCTGCACGCCTCCACTTTCGACATCGACGAGCGAGCCATCGCGATCGGCACGAGATTCCTGGCCGAGGCCGCACTGATCGCTCTGCGCGAGCCTGCCTGACAGCCACGCAGGCTGCGGATGCGCGCAGCGGTCGCCCACGGCACGCTAGTGGGGTGAATCCCGTCGAGGCTGCCGCCGACCTCATCGCGGGTGGCTTCCGCCGCCTCGTATCCGGCGATCCTGAGGGGCAGCCGGAGTGGGTCCGCCAACTCGAGTACGGGTCGGACACGGGCTACTTCGGCCCCGGATCAGCTGCTTGGGCCGTGCACGGCTCGCTGCCCACGCTCGTGGGCGGAGTCCGGGCCCTTCTCCTGCAGGCGCTCCATCCTGCGGCCCTCGCAGGGGTGCAGGAGCATTCGCGATACGAGGACGATGCGCTCGGACGGCTCGCCGGCACGACGCAATGGCTCACGGTCGTGACCTTCGGAGATACCTCGCAGGCCGATCGGGAATGCGCACGCGTGCGCGGCTTGCATCGCAAGGTCCGGGGCACCTACGACGCCGACGGCACTGAGCGTCCCTATGCGGCAAGCGATCCCGAACTTCTCCGTTGGGTGCACGTGGCCTTCACTGACTCTTTCCTCGCGACCCATCGTGTGTGGGGAGGTCATATCCCCGGCGGGGAGGATGCCTACGTGCGCGAGTGGGCGACCGCTGGCGAATTGGTCGGCGTCACGGATCCGCCGCGGTCCGTCGCTGAACTCGATGAGCAGATGGCTGCCTTCGCCCCGGCGCTGCGCCGGTCACCGGCGAGCGATCGCACGGTGCGCTTCGTCCGCACTGCGCCGCTGCCTCTGCCCGCGCGGCCTCCGTACGGCGTGCTCTTCGCCGGCGCCGTGGCGACGTTGCCGGCTGACCAGCGCCGCATGCTCGGTATGCCACCCGTGCCGCTCTCCCTGGCGCGGCCTGCCGTCGGAGCGCTGCTCGCGGGAATGGCCGCGGTCCTGGGACGGCAGTCGCCGTCGCAGCGCAATGCGCGTCGCCGCGTGGCGCGCCTCGATGTGGCGTAGGGCACCTATTCGATACGGCCACCGCGCACGCGGATGACGTGAGCGGTGATGAGTGCGGCTGCCGCGGTGATCAGCGCGCTCATGAGAGCCGTCGGTGGGGGGAATCGCAGCAGGATCGCGCCGATGAACGCCCCCAGGAGGTATCCGATGGGCGTGCCGAATGCGATGGCCGCTGCGCGGCGGCGTCCCACCGCCCAGGCCTCGGCTGACTGCACGAGCGCGGTGTTGATGACCACCGTCTGCACGGCGAGACCGATGATGCGGGTGACGACCGCGGCCTGGATCGATTGGGAGAGCGACAGCATCACGACGGCGAGATAGGCGAACTGCTTCGTTCCCCAGATGACGACACCGAGGCCGGTGAGTGCGATGAGGATCGCCTCCAGGCTCAGCATCACCACGCGGGTGCGGGCCTGTGGCATGCGACGCAGGAGTACCTTGCGGAGCAGGACGGCAAGGAACACGCCGATAGTGAAGGTGCCAAGTGCGAGCACAGAGGCGATCCGCGTCTCGACCGGCTGCTCGCGCGCGAGGCTCAACGAGACGATGACGAGGTTGCCGGTCTGGTTGGCGACGAAGACGCCGAAGCGCGCGAAAGCGACCGCATCGACGATGCCGCTGGTGGCGGACAGCAGGACGACGATGGCGAATGTCGCCGCGGCGAATTGACGATTGACGTCGTCGGGCGTTGCCGGCGTGGAAGCGGGACCGGTCGCGGACATGGGGATTAGAGCGACGCCGGAGGGTTGTCGGCGGCATCGGGGACCTGGCGCGCGGTGCGCTGAGCCTGGCTGATCACGGAGGCGCCGCTCACCAGGGCCTTGCGCCACGGCGGTACGCCGTCGATCTCGATCTCGAGGGAAAACGACAGGAAGGTGCGGATGAGGACGATCAGGCCGAGCACGATGACGTTGTCGAGGGTGGGCGCTACTGCGACTGTGCGGATGAGGTCGCCAGCCACGAGGATCTCGAGGCTGAGGAGGAGGACCCCGCCGAATGTCTGGCGCATGAGCTTGTAGGCAGCCTCGCCGCTGCGTGTGCGTCGCCACAGTCGCAGGGAGACAAAGCCCGCGAAGAAGAGGCCGATCATGAGGATGCCCGCGGCGATGATCTCGAACACCTGGGCGACGACAAGCATCCCCTGGGTGTAGGCCTCCTCGTTCACGACGACATGTCTACCAGGGTCTGCAGCTCGGTGACGGTTCCGTCGACGAGTTCGCGGGGATCGGGCACGAGTCCGGCGTCGGTAGCGAAGCCGATCGTGACGCTGCCCGCGTAGGAGAAGACCGTGCAGGTCATCGGCTGGTCACCGGAGGAGGGAGCGAAGCCGATCACCTGGCGCACCCCGACGCCGGCGAAGGTCAGCGGCGCACGGGGACCCGGCACATTGGTGAGCACGCCCACGGCCTTGTTGGCGAAGAAGTCGGTGAGCGCAGTGCTCACGGGTCGTGGCGCCGCTGAGATTCCTCGCTGCACGCCAAACGTGATGATGGGCTCCTCAGAGCGCTTGATGCGATCCATCCGGTCATGCGTCCGGCGAAGTCGCTCGATCGGATCGCTTGGCTCGAGCGGCAGCACCGCCATGACGAGTGCGAAGTAGTTGCCAAGATCCTCCGGGAGGTTCTCGGCGATGGGGACGAGATTGACCGGCACCATCCACTCGATTTCGACGATCTCCTCGGTCCCGCGCGTGCGTAGATATCGCCGCAGCCCGCCGGCGACTGCGGTGAGGAGGACGTCGTTGACGCTGGCGTCATGCGCCTGGCCTATGGCCTTCACCTCATCCAAGGACTGTGGTGACGACCAGGCCACTGCCTTATGAACTCCCGGCGTGCCACTCCACACCGTCTGCGTCGTGGACCCGCGTAGTGCGAGCTTGGCCAGGGACCCGGTGGTGTTGGCGAAGCGGTTGTCCAGCCCCATGGCTTCAAAGGCGTCGACCAGACGTCCGGGGCTGCGCACGATCTCGCCGCCGATCTCCCACGTCGACTCCAGCGCCTGCCGCGTGTCCTTCACCAGCGCCGTGGCTCCGCGTGTCACCGCGCGCGCGACATCGGCCAGCGCCTCCCCGGCAGCGCCAGCGATGCCGGAGGCGATACCGAGGGCACCACCACTGGGGGTCGGCCTCGCCACCATGGCCGCGACATGGGGATCGGTCGTATCGCACAGGCTCAGCATCACCTGGGTGAGTCGCACTCCGTCGGCCATGGCGTGATGGAAGCGGCAGACCAGCGCCGACCCCGTCGTACCGTCAGCCAGCGTGACCCCATCGACGAGGGTCATGTCCCACAGAGGCCGGTCGCGGTCGAGTGGCCGTGCGCGCTGCTCTGCGACGTAGCGCTCCAACTCGGCAATTCCCGACGGAGCGGGCAGATTCACGCGACGCAGATGCCGTTCCAGTGCGAAGTGGGGATCGATCGACCAGACCCAGCCGCTGTCGCTGAGCAGCGCGCGTGACCGGAAGACCGGGAAGCGATCGATGACGCGAGAGGTCGCCGCTTGCATCAACTCAGACCAGTCAGGCTGCCCGTCGAAGAGCATCACCCCGTCGATGACCATGAGGTTGTTGGGCCGGTCCATCGTGAGCCAGAGCGCATCCTGCGCGCTCATGCCGCGCGGCTCGTCTGCAGACCGCTGCTCGTCACTCACGGGCGATCCTCCTGGCTCCGGGACCCCCACGGTACGCGCCTCCGAACGCTCCGGTGACAGGATGCGGTCATGGGCGAGCCGGTCTTCACCCCCCGCGGTACCCCCACTCGGATGAGCGCCTTCGCTGAGGCTGCGAGCGCGCGGGCCGGGCGTGACCTCAGCGAGTACGACGCCCTGCATGCATGGTCGATCGCTGAGCCGGATGCATTCTGGTCTTTGGTGTGGGACCACTTCGACGTGATCGGGTCGAGGACCGAGGTCGCGGCGAGCCCGGCCACGCTGCCCGATGCTCGGTTCTTCCCCGGATCGACCCTCAACATCGTCGACACCTACCTGCGGCCGGTGCCTGAGCGCGATGCGGACAGCCCGATCGTCGTGCAGACCGCCGAGGTGGGAGAGGGGGTCGCCGTCGTCGCATCCCTCACGCGTGAGGAGCTGGTCGAGCGTGTCGCTGCCGTGGCGGCGGGACTGCGCACCCGAGGGGTCGTTCCCGGCGATCGCATCGCGCTCGTCCTGCCCGTGGGCATCGACGCCCTGGTCGTCACGCTGGCGGGACTCTCGGTGGGGGCCGTCGTCTCCAGTGCCGCGCCGGAATTCGGTGTCCCGGCAATCGTCGATCGCTTCGGACAACTCGATCCTGTCGTGCTCGTCGGCACGACGTCGTACCGCTGGGCCGGCACTCGGCACGAACGCCGCGATCACCTCGTCGAATTGACTCGCGCGCTGCCGACCGTACGGTCCCTGCTCGTGGTCCCGGGCGCCGATGACCTGACGAGCCCTGTGGATCCTGACGTCGTCGATGTCGCCGGCATCGCGGCCCGCTGCGTCGCGGGCAGCACCCGTGTGCTCCAGGTTGACCTCCTCGCCGATGTGGAGCGACGTCATGCCGGCGAGGTCCTGCGCCCAGAGGCACTGCCCTTCGATCATCCGGCGTACGTGTTGTTCTCTTCTGGCACGACCGGCAAGCCGAAGTGCCTCGTGCATCGCGCTGGCGGGGTCCTTGTCAAGCACCTGGTCGAAGCTGCATTGCACGGTGACTTCGGGCCGGGCGATCGCGTGTGCTTCTACACGACGACCGGCTGGATGATGTGGAACTGGGCGGTGTCGATTCTCTCCACCGGTGCCACGCTCGTCCTGCATGACGGTGCGCCGACCTACCCGACGAGCGATGCGCTCTTCGACTTGGCCGACGTCGCGGACCTCACCCACCTGGGTCTGGGTGCGCGGCTCCTCGACGCGATGCGAGCAGAGGGGCGCAGCCTCGCCGCCGATCGAGAGCTCGACCGGCTGCGCATGATCCTCGTGACCGGTTCGCCTCTCACGGAGCCCACGGCACGATGGCTGGTCGAGCAACTCGGCCCCGAGGTCATGCCGCAGCCGATCTCCGGCGGGACCGATCTCGTCGGCTGCTTCCTCTCGGCATCTCCGACGCTGCCGGTCTGGGCGGGTGAGATCACGCGAGCGGCACTGGGCATGGATGTCGTGGTCTACGACGATGATGGTGGCGAGTGCTGCGATGACACGCCCGGAGAGCTCGTGTGCCGCAACACCTTCCCGACGGTGCCGCTCGGCATCTGGGGGGATGACGACGGAAGTCGCCTCCGGGACACCTACTTTGCTCGATTCCCCGGCGTGTGGACGCACGGGGATCTCACCTCGCGCACCGAGAATGGCGGATTCGTCATCCACGGCCGATCCGACGCGACGCTCAACGTCGCGGGGGTGCGCATCGGCACCGGCGAGATCTACGCCGGGCTGGAGCACGTGCCCGAGGTCGTCGATGCCCTCGCCTTCGCGCAGGCATGGGATGGGGACACGCGGATGGTGCTGCTCGTCGTACTCGCTCCCGACGCCACGATGGACGAGGATCTGCGCAGTCGGATCCGCGCGACCCTGCGGGAGCGGGGATCGCCGCGCCACGTCCCGGCGGTGATCGCCCCGGTGCGAGAGCTGCCGAGGACGCTGACGGGCAAACTTGCCGAGATCGCCGTGGCCGACACCGTCAATGGCCGACCGGTGCGCAATCGCGATTCGCTGGCCAATCCCGAGTCCCTCGACGTGATCGCGGACCTGGCTGAACTCTCGGCCTAGCCCGGCGTCCCGCTAGGCGGCCCATGCGAGTTCTCGGGTGCGGCCGCGACGTGCAGGATGGGGTCATGGAACCCGCACAGGCCCTGCTGCTCGATGTCGGTGTCGTGCTGTTCAAGTCAGCGTGGGAGATCGCCGATGACTATGAGCGGCTTCGCGGCCTGCCCAGCGGCACGGTTGTCGGCCGTGGGCCCCTCGAGTGGACCGCGCCAGATGAGACGTGGGAGCGCTACCGCCGTGGCGAGATCACTGAGCGCGACTACTGGCTGACCTTCGCCGACACGGCCGTGGCGAACGGCGCGCCGCTCGATGGTCATCCGCATCTCATGCGCGCCATGTTCCAGCAGCCCGGCGTCGAGCCGGAGCGACCTGAGGCGATGGCGCTCATCGCCGAATGCAAGGCGGCCGGCAAAGAGCTGGGGATCCTCAGCAATGAGCTCATGGACTTCCAGGGTCGTGAGTGGGTTGAGGGACGCCCGTGGTTCGAGGACTTCCCGGTGCTCATCGACTCCTCCGAGTTGGGCATTCGCAAGCCCGATCCCCAGCCGTACCTTGTCGCGGCCATCGGCCTCGGCCTGCCACCCGATGCGATTGTCTTCATCGACGACAACCCGGCCTACGTCGAGGGCGGCCTCGCCGTCGGCATGCGCAGCATCCTGCTCGATGTGCTCGACCCTGCCGCGGCCTTCGATGCGGCGCGCGTCGAACTCGGCCTGTAGCCGGCATCGATCCTCGCGACGCGACCCCTGTGAGTCAGGTACGCCTACGCCGGATGACGCGCGCAGTGTCGGTCGGCTGTGCCACCATGACCTTGCGCCGCCGCGGGGGAGGCGCGCCAGGATTCGGGGGGATCCATGCCGAGCAGCACTTCAGTGCCGAGCAGTGACGCAGCCAACGGACCGCAGCCGCGTGTGCTCATGCTCGCCGCCGGCACCGACGGTCACGTGGGCCGCATGGTCGACGTGCTTGGCGGAGCCGGCTACGTCGTCGACATCCGCGATCATGCTGACGGTGGACGCTTGCCGCCCGGGGCCGAGGAGTTCGACGTCGTCGTACTCGATCCGCGCACGCTTGCCTTAGCGCCTGTGCCGGCGACTCAGCTCGACGATGTTCAGGTTGGCCGGCTGCGCATTGACGCGCAGCGGCGGATGGTCTACGTCGACGACATCGCGGTGCGCCTGTCAGCCCGGGAGCTCTGCCTCCTGCACCACCTGGCCGCGCATCCGGATGTGGTCTTTAGTCGTAGCGCGCTGCTCTCGGCGGTGTGGGGATCTACCGGCCGCACCGAAGGATCGGTGACGGAGTACGTCCGACGGCTCCGCATCCTCCTAGCGCCTACGGGTATCGGCGAGTGCATCGTCACGCGCAAGGGCTTCGGGTACGCCCTGGACTCCGCCGCGCTGAGGTGATCAGCGTCGGCGCACTGCGAAGCCGAGGTAGGCGAGTCCCGCGAGGCCTACGGCGGTGGCAACGCCCGCAATGGTGCGCTGGCGGCGCACCCTCGGCTCGATCTCGGCGTAGGGCGTGGTGCTGAAGGAGACCATCTCGTAGCGCGTCTTGTAGCGATCGCCGAGGGCCCGATGCAGCACCTGCTCCGCGCGGTGGACGGCCTGGTAGACCGGTGAGTTAACGGAGTCGCGCATCTCGATGAAATTGTGCAGAGCCAAGTCGGCAATGGCGTCGCCCTGCGGCTTGCGGATACGCGCGTAGGCGTCGAGGGCCGGCTCCCAGTTGCCGGCATGCAGGTCCAGTTGTGCCAACAGCTCGATGCAATCCTCGAATCCGGCATTGGCCCCCTGGCCATAGAACGGGCAGATCGCGTGGGCGGCGTCGCCGATGAGCGCGACACGACCGGCGTTCCACGGCGAGCAGCGCACGGTGAGGAGCGAGCCGACGCGATTGAGTAGGTAGTCCTCCTCGAGGTCCGGCATCAGCTCGGATGCATCGGGGTAGTTGTCGTCGAAGTAGCGCCGGGCCTGCTCCGGGGTGGCGATGTCCTCGAACGAACCCGGTCCCTTGCGCGGCCAGAACAACGTTGCCGTGAAGGACTTGTCGAGGTTGGGAAGCGCAATCATCATCGACGCCCCGCGCGGCCAGATGTGCAGCGCGCTGGGATCGAGGGCGAAATCGCCGTCCACGGGAGGGATCGACAGTTCCTTGTAGCTGTGACTGAGGTAGTCCTGCGAGAAGTCGAAGCCGTCGCGACCCTGCATCGCGCGGCGGACGACGCTGAATGCGCCGTCGGCTCCGATGATCGCGTCCGCCGTGACCTCGACAGTCCCATCGGGACCGGCGAAGGAGAGCGTGCGCGCGTCGATATCCAGCACCGTCAGGCGGTGGTCGAAATGCAGGCTCACGCTGGGCAGCCGCTCGGCGGCATCGAGGAGCACGGCATTGAGTTCGCCGCGGCTGATGGAGTTGATGCCGCGGTCGCCGTCGGCGCTGTACGGCTGGAACTCCTGCGCCCCCTCGGCGTCGTGGATCATGCGCCCGGTCATGAGTAGCGCACGCCCGAGCACCGCTTCCTCTAGTCCGACCTGCTGGAGTGCGGTGAGGCCGCGCGTCGAGATGGCCAGGTTGATGCTGCGCCCGCGCTCGGCACCGGTCTTGCGCGGGTCAGCGCGGCGCTCATACACCGACACGTCGTAACCGCGCTGGCCCAGCATCGTGGCGAGCAAGGCGCCGGTGAGTCCGGCCCCGACGATGACGACGCGTTCGCTCATGCGTTTGCCTCCGAGGTCGTGGAAGGAGTGAGGTCGAGGAACCTCTCGGCGTTGCCCCCCAGGATGCGCCCGCGATCGGGCTCGGTGAGGAACGACGCGCCGCGCACAACGGCACCCGCCGGACGCTCGCCGAGGGGATAGGGGTAGTCGGATCCGAGCATCACTCGGCTGGCACCCATGGTGTCGACGAGCAGTCGCAGGGCGCGCTCGTCGAAGACGACGGAGTCGACGCTGAATCGATCGAGATACTCGGCAGGTGGCTTGTCGGATACGCCGATCACGTCAGGACGCTGATGCCAGGCGTTGTCGAGGCGACCGAGCCAGTAGGGGAACGATCCGCCGCCGTGCGCAAAGCAGATGCGTAGGCGGTCGTCGACCCTGTCGAAGACACCTCCAAGGATCATGGCGAGGATCGACAGGTGGGTCTCGGCGGGCATCCCCACGAGCCATTGGGCCATCCAGCGAGAGTTGCGCTCGCTTGCCGTCATGTCCCACGGGTGGACGAAGACGGGCGCGCCGACGGCTGCGCAGTGCTGCAGGAACTCCACTGTGCCGGGATCATCGAGATCGCGGTCGCCGACGTGATTGCCTATCTCGACGCCGCGGTGGCCAGCGGCCAGGCAGCGATCGAGCTCCTCACACGCGGCATCAACATCCTGCAGCGGCACCTGGCAGAAGGGGATGAGGCGCTCGGGAAGCCCGTAGCAGATCTCCAGAGCCAGGTCGTTGAAGATCCGGGCGACTGCAGCGGCCTCGGGTGCCGGCCGCTCGTACGAGAAGAACACCGGTGTGGGCGAGACGACCTGCGCGTCGACCTCGTCGGCATCCATATCGGCCGCGCGCACCTCGGGATCCCAGCACTGATCGGTGATGCGACGGAACTCCCGATCGCCGATCATGATCATCGCCTCGCGCTCGCTTTCGACTCGCAGGCTGGGCCACGGCCCGGGCGAGCCCGTCGCGGCCGCGAGATCCGGCCACCCGCGCGGTACGTCGTGCGAATGGACGTCGATGACCGCCAAGTTCAGCCCTTGCCGGGGTGCAGGTGGCCGCACTCCGGGCAGGTGCGCGCGTCGGTGTCGGCATAGAAGGCCTCGAAGATCGGCGGCAGGTCGGCGGCGATGTCGCGGACCTGGAGCTCGACCTCGTGCACCGTGGCATTGCACTCGGGGCAGTACCACTGGAACTTCTCGAGCGTTCCTTCCGCGCGCGGGCGCTCGAAGACCAGGCCGATCGACCCCTCCTCGGGACGCTGCGGCGAGTGCGGCATGTTGCGCGGCAGCACCCACATCTCCCCCTGGCGAATATCGACGCGGGCGGGACCCTCGGGGGTCATGAGATTGACGTGCATGTTGCCGCGCACTTGGTAGAAGACCTCCTCGTAGGGGTCGACATGGAAGTCCGTGCGCTGGTTGGGGCCGCCGACCACCATGACGATGAAGTCCTCGTGACCGGGGAACATCTCCTTGTTTGCCACCGGCGGCTTCAGGTCGGGGCCGTTGGTGTCGACCCACGCGTCGAAGTTGAGGGTGGTGGTGAGGTCGGACATGGCTACTCCTTGGGTGGCTGGCGACGCACGGCGACCGCCTGGATCTCGATGAGCAGGTGAGGGTGGGGAAGTTCGCGCACGGCGACCGTGGTGCGCGTCGGCCCCGTGTAGTCGAAGTAGGAGGCATAGACCTCGTTGTATCCGGCGAAGTCCGCCATGTCGACCAGGTACGTCGTCACCTGGACCAGATCGGCCAGATCGCAGTCGACCGATCGCAGGATGTCGCGGATGTTGTCGATGACCGCGCGCGTCTGCTCGCGGATATCCAAGGTGAGGGTGCCGTCGGGGGCGATGTCGACCCCCGCGAATGAGTCATCGGCGCGTCGGCTGCTCGTTCCGGACACCCAGACCTGGTCGCCCACGACCTTGACATGCGGGTAGGCGCCGCGGGGCGTGGCCTTGCCGGGGACGACTGACGCCTGATGCCCCTCGCTCACGGACCCATTGTGATCGCCTGAGCCATGCACGGCAATTGCCGATCCGGGCGCGGGGCATGTCTCCACGGGCATAGCCTGGGGGCATGGTCGATGTCGTGGCGCCTGAGCGCCTGCTCGATGGGCGCCTGAAGCTGCGCCACCTCGTGCTTGCCACGACGATCGCCGATGCGGGCAGCCTGGCGCGCGCGGCCGAGCAGCTGCACATCACGCAGCCGGTCGTCACCCGTGGCCTTCAGGACCTTGAAGCGGTGCTCGGAGTCCCTCTCTTCGAGAGGTCGGCGCAGGGCGCGGTGCCCACTGTTTACGGCGCTGCCTTCATCGAGCATGCGCGCGGCGTGATCGCCCAGATCCGACAGGCGGGACGCACGATCGCGGACCTCGCGGCGGCTGATGCGGGCACGGTCACCGTCGGCACTCACCTGGCCGGGTCCAATGTGCTGCTGCCGCTGGCGATCGCAAGGCTCAAGGCCGCGCATCCTGGAGTCACTGTCGTCGTGCGCGAGTCGACTCCCGACGCGTTGCAGTCGCAACTCCTGCTCGGCGACGTGGATCTCACTGTCGGGCGCTTGACCCCGGCCGACCCGCGCATCGAGCAGGAGCGCCTCTACGTCGAGCCGATCGTATTCGTCGTACGAGCGGACCACCCGGTCCTCGGCGGTCGAGTTCCCACATTCGCGACCCTGGCCGCCCTGCCTTGGATCGTCCCCGTCTCCGGTACGACGCTCCGGCGTGAGCTCGAGCAGCTCTTCGCCGCCCACGGTCAGGTGTGGCCGGCTGATCGCGTCGAGTGCACGAGCGCTCTCACTCTGCGCCGCCTCATCATCAACGGGGAGTGCGTCGCCGCGTTGCCCGAACTCGTTGCCCTGCACGACGATGACCTCGCGATCGTGACACCGGCGGACATCGATCTCGGCGGCCTCACCAGGCCGGTGGGCGTGAGTGCGGTGCGCGACCGTTGGCAGCCGCCCGCGGTCGAGGCATTCCGTGCCGAGCTCGAGGCGGTCGCTGCGGAACTTCGCGGCTAGGTCAGCAGCGTGCGCGCGAGTAGGTCGCGGCGGAGTGCGGAGACAGCTGATGTCGGATCCAGGATCTCGTAGTGCGTGTCGCCCGGCATGATCGTGAGGTCAGCATCAATGCCGTGGGCCCGCAGGTGCGCGAGGTAGTTCTCGCTCTGGTTCAGCGGTACGTCGACATCCGCGGTGCCATGCAGGAGCGCGCGGCGACCGCCCGGGTCAGGGACAAGCGCGTGGGGATCCGCGACGGCGTAACGCTCGGGTACGTCCTCGGGGCGCCCTCCCATGAAGGTGTCGATCGCACCGTCGCCGAGCTTCTCGGCGCTGCCCAAGGCCAGGCAGGCGACGGGGGCGTGGAGCACCACGAGATCGAATGTCGGTGCCTGCTGATCGGCACCGGGGGCTTCGGCGGGCAAGCCGCGTCGCGACGATGCCCATGCGGCCAGGCTCCCGCCTGCGGAGTGTCCGAGGAGTGCGCGCCTACTCGCGTCGATGCCATGCCGGGCGGCGTCAGCGATGCCCTGGCCGATCGCTGACGCCACATCGAGCATCGTCGTCGGCCACGGGAACTCATAGGTGCGGTACTCGATGCTCCACACGGCGAATCCGTGAGAGGCAAGGTCCAGCGCCGTCGGCTCTTCGATGTCCAATCGCCACACCGGGCGCCAATAGCCACCGTGAATGAGGATCACCAGCGGTGGTCGCTCAGTGGCGGGGATGAACCACTCGCCGAATTGTCGGGCGTGCTCGCCGTACGGCTCGATGAATCGGCGCATCACTAGGCCAGACGGCGATGTAGCGCATCGGCCACGCGCCAGCAGTCGAGGTACGTCGAATACAGCGGCGTGGGGGCGAATCGGATGATGTCGGGATTGCGGGTGTCGGCGATGACCCCGTCGAGGTCGCGCAGGATGGCCGCGATCTCGTGGATGTCGCGGGTGAAGCGCACGGAGAGCTGGCAACCGTGTCGGGCGGAATCGCGGGGCGTGACGATCTCCAGTGATCCGGTCGGCACCTCTGCAGCGACCTCATCGAGGAGGTCGCGGAGATAGCCGGTCAGTCGAAGGCTGCGCGCCCGCAGTGCGTCCATGCCGACCTCGTCGAAGACCTCGAGGGAGACCTGTACAGGCGCCATGGCGAAAATCGGCGGATTCGAGACCTGCCACGCATCGGCGGTGGGCGGCGGATCGAAGTCGCGGTCCATGCGGAATCTCACGTCGGTGCGCGTGCCCCACCAGCCGGCCAGCCGCGGCAGCGACGTGTCGCGCGCATGGCGTTCATGGACGAAGCATCCGGCGAGTGATCCGGGGCCGGAATTGAGGTATTTGTAGGAGCACCACGCGGCGAAGTCGACATCCCAGTCGTGGAGTGACAGGGGAACGTTGCCTGCTGCGTGGGCGAGATCCCAGCCGACGACGGCGCCCACCTCGTGGCCCGCGGCCGTGATCGCGGGCATGTCGAGCCATTCGCCGGTGAGGTAGTTGACCGCGCTGAAGAAGACGACGGCGAGGTCGTCACCAATCTCGCGGATCTTCGCGATGACGTCCTCGGTGCGCAGGACGTCATCGCCCTCGCGCGGGCGGATGCGGATGACGTGGTCCTTCGGGTCCAGGCCGTGCCACTGCGCCTGGGATGCGACGGCGTATCCGTCAGACGGGAAGACGATGTCCTCCATGAGCACCTTGGTGCGCGTCCCGCTCGGGCGATAGAACGTCGCGAACATCAGGTGGATGTTGACGGTGAGGGAGTTCATCACGACGACCTCATGCGGCAGCGCACCCACGAGTCGGGCGGTGGGGTCGGTCAACGCCTCGTGGTAGTCCTTCCACGGCCGGGGCCCCGTGAGCTGACCCTCGACACCCCACGCGGCCCAGCGGTCGAACTCCACGAGCAGGGCCTCGCGCGTCCCCCTGGGCTTCAGGCCGAGGGAGTTGCCGGCCATGTAGGCGACCTCCGGGTACGCCGAGCCAGGGGCGTCGGGGTCGTCCTGCGGCGGCACGAACGGCGGGACGAGGAATCGGTCCCGCCAGCCGGGATCAGCGGAATCGAGGCTGGGGTCGTAGGCGCGCATGCGTCAGATTCTGGTCCGTGCGGACCACAGTTCGGGGAAGGCCTGTCGCTGGAGGCTCTTCTCGAGCCAGGCGAGGCCGGCGGAACCGCCCGTGCCGCCCTTGGCCCCCATGGCGCGACGCACGGCGACGAGGTGCCAGTAGCGCCAGGTGCTGAACTCTTCGGCGATGTCGGTGAGCGACTCGGCGAGTTGCCGCAGCATCTCGCCGTGGCCGGTGTCCTCGTAGACCTTGACCCACACATCCTCGACGCCCTCGTCCCACTCGTGCGTGCGCGCGACCTCAGCGTCGAGCACCTGCTGCGGCACCGGGTAGCCCTGGCGGGCGAGGTAGGAGAGGGCGTCGTCGTAGAGACTGGGTGCCTCGAACGCCGCGACCAACTCGGCGTAGTGGTTGCCAGCGACGTGCTTATGCGGACGCAGGAGTGCTGGATCCTTGAAGCCCATGAGGAACTCGAGGTGGCGGTAGAGGAAGGACTGGAAGCCCGAGGCTTCGCCGAGGGCATCGCGGAATGCATTGAAGTCGGTCGGGGTCATCCACTTGAAACTCGTCCACGACGCATTGAGGCCCCGGAAGTGATCGACGCTGCGACGTAGCGCGACGAGGGCTTCGGCGAGCTCGTCCTGTCGGAGGAAGCGCTGCGCCGTGCGCCATTCGAAAGCGATGAGGTTGAAGTACAACTCCATGATCTGCGACAGGACGAGGAACATGTACTCGCCAGGGTCATCGGTCATCGTGCGCTGCATCGTCGCCAAGGTCGATGACCGGACATAGGCGTCGTACGGCGTCGTCTGCTCGAATTCGACCTTCGGTGTCTCGTTGGGGCTCGAATCGGACGAGCGACCGGGGTTCCGCCGACTGGTCATGGGGCCAGTGTGGTCCCCGAGGGGCCGCTCCACCAGGGACCTTGGGCAGTTCGTCGAACGAGCAGAGGGGCTATGCCCGCTCCAGGCACGAATCAGCCGAATGGATGAGGAACCGGAGGTGGCGTCCATCCGTCAAGATGTGCGAGAGCCGATCGGCTCACCCCTCGAGGGAGACAGGAAGCAGGAATCATGCGCGTGAGCACCCGTCGCGGCCTCGCCATTGCGGCCGCCAGCATCATCGCCCTGGGCGGAGCCAGCGTGCTCACCGCCTGCGGCGGTTCATCCGAGCCCGCGGCGAGTTCATCCGCCGCCGAGTCCACCGGAGGGGAGGCCGGCATGATCGGCCCGGTCATCGTCGAGCCCGGCCAGACCACCGCTGAGGTCCAGGTCGGTCGCATGGTCACCTTCAACGTCGCCGATCCGATGGTCTGGATGGTCTCCAATAGCGACGATGCCGTCCTCAAGGTCACCCCGGGTGGCACCGATGGCTCGGCCACCTTCCTTCCCGGCGCCGAGGCCCTCGCGCCCGGGACATCTGAGGTCACCCTCACCAACATGGACAACACGGACGAGAAGTGGGTCATCACGGTCACCGTGACGCAGTAGGGCCACTCTCGCGGCGATCCCCCGGTCAGCGTTTGAAGCGCGACCGGGGGATCGCTGTATTTCGGGCCCGTGAAGGAGGACACTGGGGGGCATGTGGTGGATCATCGGCATAGCCGTCGTACTCCTCGCCGCGCTCATCCTCTTCGTCTCGCAGTTCAACAAGCTCCGCCGACTCGACGTCCTGTGCGTCGGCGCGCTCGGTGACATCGACACCCTGCTCACCAAGCGCGCGGACCTCGTGCCCAATCTGGTCGAGACTGTGACCGGTGCCCGCGACTTCGAGGCATCGACGATCGAGGCGGTGACCGAGGCGCGCACCCAGACGCAGGCGGCGCAGACCCTCGGTGAGAAGTCAGCGGCGGATGCCTCGCTCACGGGTGCGCTGGGGCGGCTCTTCGCGGTGGCAGAGGCCTATCCGCAGTTGACAGCCACCTCGAACTTCCAGACGCTGCAAGTCCAGTTGGCCGAGATCGAGAGCCAGTTGCAGTTCGCGCGCCAGTACTACAACGACTCCGTCGTTCATCTCAACACTGCGCTGCGCACGATCCCGTCGATGTGGTTCGCCGGCGTCGCCGGTGTGTCGCAGCGCGAGGTCTACCGCGAGCCGGACGAGGGTCGGCGCAGCGCGCCGCGCGTGCAGTTCTAGACACTATGTCCGTCGTCCTTCGGGTCCTGTCGGGCGTCGCGCTCGCGGTCGCCACCCTCGTGTGGCTCGCTCCCGCCGCGTCCGCTGCTGAGTCGATTCCGGTGTACGCCGTCGAGGCGACTGTCCGGGCCGATGGATCGATGAGCGTGCGTGAGTCGATCACGTACGACTTCGGCGGTGCCGACCGCCACGGCATCTTCCGCACCCTGCCCTTGTGGAGTGAGCTTCCTGACGGATCGCTGTGGATGCACCCCGTGACGCTGTCGTCGGTGACGATGGATGGGGGCGCTGTGCCCTACACCGCCTCGGAAGAAGGCGCGTTCCTCGACATCCGGATCGGTGATCCGGATGTGACGATCAACGGCAGCCACGTCTACGAGGTCGACTATGTGGTCCAAGGGGTGCTGAGCACGATGACGGCTGCGGACCTCGCGGACGGCAATCCCTACGGCTTCTCGCCAGGAGATGTCGAGCTCTACTGGGACTTCGTCGGGACCGGGTGGCCGGTGAATATCGACCTGGCCTACGTCGAGGTACAGGGACCGGGGCCGGTGCTCGCGGCGCAGTGCTTCACGGGAGGCTATGGCGCATCCGTGGGATGCACTGATCGCATCCTGAATGATTCCGCTCAATTCCGACAGGAACTGCTCTTTGCTGGCGAAGGTCTCACGGCCGTGATCGCCTATTCGGGAGCAGCCTTCCCCTCGTCACCGGTGCGTGTCATCGAGGCGCCGCCGATCTCGAAGTCGCCGGGGAGTGTCCTCCCGGTGTCGCTCGTGGTCGCCGTAGTGGCGCTCTTGGCGCCACCTGTCATCGCTCTCGTGACCCGCCGTCGCATCCGTGGCGTCGATATTCCCTACGCGCCCGTGCAGTACGCGCCACCGCGGGGCCTGCGTCCGGCTGAGCTCTCGGTCGGCCTCGATGGCGACCTGGAGAGCCGCGGGGTCCTCGCGACCCTGCTGGATCTGGTGGCCCGCAAGCACATCACCATGTCGTCAGATCCGGGTGGCTTCATGCGGCCATCCAAGATCGACCTGCGCTGGTGGGGAGCCGGCACCGATCCGCTTCGACCGTGGGAGCAGAGCCTGCTCTCGGCGATGTTCGAGGGGAGGGATAGCGCCACACTGCAGGGATACGACTCGGGATTTGCCACGGCCGTCGTCAAGGTGCGCGACGATCTCAAGGCCGAGGCCCTCGCGACGCAGCGGCTCAATCCACGCATGTCATCGGCCCGTGGAGCCGTGATCGCCGCGGCGTCCGTGTCGCTGATGGCGGGGATCGTGGTGTTCTTCGCCGGGATCATCACCGACAACGCCCTGTTCTACGCCGGCATGCTGCCCATCCTCATCGCGCTCACCATCGGGCTCTTCGCATCTGCGGCGATCGTCCCTGACCAGGAGACTATCCAGTCGGCCAAGTTCGAGGCCGAGATCCAGGGATTCAAGCGCCTGCTCGACACCGATCCGGGAGCCGCACGGCGCGAGCTCGTGCAGCGTCTGGGTCTTCCCGACTACGCCGTTTTCGCGACGTATCTTCCCTATGCCGTGCTCTTCGGACTCGAAGGGTCGTGGTCGGGGGCGTTCCCCGATCTCACCGAGGAGCAATTGCACTCCGCCGGGCTCTTCGTCGTGAGCACGGCGGCGTTGACCAACGCGATGTCGGTGGGTGCCACGACCGTGGGTGCGGCGTACACCACGCCGAAGTCCTCGGGTGGATCCGGCTTCTCCGGTGGTGGCGGCTTCTCGGGTGGCGGCGGCGGCGGTGGCGGCGGAGGCTCCTGGTAGTTCGTTGACTGGAGACTTATCGCACGCGACACGCCGCCGAACTGCGTGATAAGTCGCCAGTCAACGAACTACCGTCAAGCGTCGTGATGGGTTCACCAGGGCCGTGCCCGGCCTGCGAGAAGGTCGACCTTGAGCGCCGAGGCGGCAAGGACTTCTGCCCGCAGTGCTACTACATCCAGCCGTGCTGCGACGGGGGCGAGTGCGCGATCTGACGGTGGGCCCTAGCCTGGCCCGATGCGCGCGATCCAGGTAACCGAGTTCGGCGGCCCCGAGGTCCTCCACCTCACCGAGATTGCCGATCCCGATCCTGTGCCAGGTGTGGAACTCATCGCGGTTGACGCTGCGGGAGTCAACTACGCCGACACCCACGCGGTGGAGAACTCCTATCTCTCGGCGCAGGAACTCCCCTTCATTCCGGGGGCCGAGGTGGTGGGCCGCACGTCGGACGGTCGTCGGCTCTGCGGCTTCACCCTCCCCGGCTCCGGCGGGTACGCCGAGCGCGCGCTTGTCGCGCCCGCGGCAGCATTCGAGGTCCCGGATGGTGTCAGTGATGCGGCCGCGCTGGGGCTTCTCGTCCAGGGCCTGACCGCCTGGCACCTGCTGCGCACATCGGCGCGCATGGTGCCCGGTGAGAGCGTCGTCGTGCACGCGGCCGCCGGCGGTGTGGGCTCCCTCGCGATCCAACTCGCCAAGATGTGGGGCGCCGGGCGCGTTATCGCTGTCGCATCGAGCGAGGAGAAGCGGCAACTCGCGATCGACCTCGGAGCCGACGCAGCCATTGACAGCGATCCGGACGGACTCACTGCGGCGATACGCGAGGCCAATGGCGGCAAGCGCGTCGACATCATCTTGGAGATGGTCGGAGGTGCTACGACCGACGCGTCGTTGCGAGCGCTCGGCGCATTCGGCCGTCTCGTGGTCTACGGCATGGCGTCGCGAACCCCGGCAACTCCCATCGCCCCGTCCTCGCTCATGACCGGATCGCACAGCGTCATCGGCTTCTGGCTGATCGACTGCATGAAGGTCGATCCGGTCGGGATGGTCGCCAAGCCGCTCACCGAGCTCGTTGAGATGGTCGCCGACGGTCGCCTTCGCCCGCTGCCCGGCACCGCATATCCCCTCAACGAAGCCCGTCGTGCACATGAGGACATGCGCGCCCGGAAGACGACGGGCAAGGTCGTCCTCACGATGCGCTGATCAGCGCAGTTTGGTCGCGACGTCGATCTCCAGACGCGACGCCGCGAGGGCAAGGCTGCGGCTCGTGGCATAGAGCCCCACTCCGCCGAGGAGCCCGGCCACACCGATAGCGAGCAGGATCTCCAGGCTGTCCAGGAGGGATACGCCGAACCCGAGCCAAGCGACCAGGCACGCCACGATCACGGCCCATCCGCCGAACCACGACAGGGCAGCGAAGACCAGGACCCGGTGGGCGGTGCGTCGCGCCGCCACCACCTGTGCGGCGTAGCTGTCGGCGGAGTTCATGTGCGCAGCGTATGACCCCGGCGGACCGATAGCGTGAGCGACGTGACATCACCGGAGGGCCTCGACCTCGACGCTGTGGGCCCCTGGCTTGCCGCCCGGGGGCTGGTCGAAGTCGCCCCTCTTGAGGCGGTCCGTCTTGCTGGCGGCCTGTCCAACGTCACCTACCTGGTGACGCAGGGTGACCGCGAGCTCGTCATCCGGCGCCCGCCCCTCGGCCATGTCATGCCGACGGCTCACGACATGGGCCGCGAGTTCACGGTGCTGAGCGGGGTGACCCGCGGAGGCTTCCCCGCGCCCGCGCCCCTCGCGTACTGCGATGATGACTCGGTCATCGGCGCGAAGTTCCTCGTCATGGAGTACGTCGCCGGCCGCATCATCAGCAGCGATGCCGCCGCAGCCGACCTCACGGCGGCGGACGCCTCTGACCTCTCGGCTGCATTGGTCGACGTCCTGGCCGACCTACACTCGATCGACGCCCGGGTGGTCGGCCTCGCAGACCTCGGCCGACCTGACGGATTCCTCGGGCGGCAGGTGAAGCGCTGGGCAGGTCAGTGGGAGCTGAGCAAGACCCGAGAACTTCCCGCGATTGACCAGCTCCTCACCTGGCTCGATGAGCGGGTGGCATCCCTTCCCGCCGACCTGCCCTGGTCGATCGTCCATGGCGACTACCGCCTCGACAACGCCATCGTCGACCCCGTGGAGCCCCGGATTCGCGCGGTGCTGGACTGGGAGATGGCCACGCTCGGCGATCCCCTCATGGATCTCGCGACGATGCTCGTCTACTGGTCGCGGCCGGGGGATGAGTTGCGGCATCAGATCCGTTTCGCCGCGTTCGTCACCGACCGCGACGGCTTCTGGGAGCGCGATGCGCTCGTCGAGCGGTATGCCGAGCGCAGTGGCATCGATGTGGGGCATCTCGATGTGTGCATCGTGCTGTCGGGCCTCAAGCTCGCGGTGATCATGGAGTCGATCCGCAAGCGCACGCTGGCCGGCCAGCAGCTCGGGGCGGACACCTCGCTTGCCGACGGTATGGCGATGGCCACCGATGCCCTGGCCGAGATGGGCCTCGCGGTGGCGTCAGGCGGCGGCGTCGATGCGCTCTCGCGCTAGGTCATCCGCGTTGTGAAGTCGAACGTCGATACGCGCAGCGAGTGAAGCCTGATCGCGACCTCGCGATCCAGACGTGACAGCAGCCAGTCGGCCAGTGGACTCGGGCTGTCCCCGAGGTATCGAGTGATCAGTCGGGGCAGGATGTCCACGGCCCGCTCGGGCAGGAGCTCGGCCTTGGCCGAGCCGCGGACGCCGCGGTACGGCGGCAGGTCACCGGATACCTCGAAGCCGCACTGCGGATCGCGCATGAGGCGTCGGGTGAGCACCGCCTCGCGCTGGGTGCAGCACCACAGTGAGTCGCCATCGGGGAGGAACCACAGCGACTGCACGAGCGGCGAGGTGCGCCCTGCGCTCGCAATCCGGATCGGGATCACAGCCTCGTCGAGGAAGGTCTCGATGTGTGACCTGTCCCACGGTCCGCTGGCGATCTCCACGGGGCGATCGTAGGAGGAGGCTGGGAATGCGCGTGGCGAGTTGCCTCGATACGACGTGCCTACGTACCGTCGAAGGTGATGCGCCGTCTTCTCGTCCTCCTCATCGCCGCCGGCATTGCCGCCGTGGCGTTCTTCGGCTTCGACTCGGTCCGCAATGCCACCGAGCGGGCCGTCGATGTCGGCCAGGGCGTGCTCGATGCGGGCCAGGCGGCGGTCGCTGCGGGTCAGCAGGCCGTCGAGGCCGGTCAGGACATCGTGGACACGGCCTCGGACACCGCTGACGCGGCACGCCAGCTCAACGGGGCGTGCGATCTCGTGCGGGAAGCGGTGCGTCCAGGCACGCCACCGGAGCAGTCCGCGTCACTGCTCCAGGAGGCGGTGGCCATCGTGGGTGGTGTCGTCGTGGCCTACCCGGATGTGCCGGGGATTGCCGATCTCGAGGGTGCCCTGGGTACGGCGAAGCAGGTCCTTGCTGCGGATCCGACCGGTCAATCGCTTGGCCTGAGCAGCGGTGCGGTGGAGTCCGCCTGCTCCCAGATCCCGCCGCTGCCGTAGCTCACTCGACGACGATGACGTCGTCGCCGATCCTGATCTCCCCCGGGACGATGCACCTGGCGTAGACGCCGAAGTTGAACCCCATGCCGAAGACGGATTCCTGGCGACCTCGGTATTGGCCGATGAGCCCGAGCGTCTTGAGGTCGATGTCGCCGGTGATCGGGTTGCGGGTCGTCCCCGCGCAGCGCTGCACGGGATCACCTCCGATGAGAGTCGCGTCGCCGATCTGGATCTGCTTGCCGGCCCACTCATCCTCGATGTGGGGCGCGCCGCCATCGAACTCGATGAGCATGCGGAAGCGCCTGGAGTCGACCGACTCACCCGCCTGTGCGCTCAGAGCTGCGATCGAACCCTCGCCGAGGAGTGTCAGCGGCTCGACGTCGTGGGCGCGGAGCGCAGCGGTGGCTTTGACCAGGCGCAGCGGGCGACCGGCGCGGTCGCTGAGGACGGCGCTGAAGGGGCCTTCGACGACGCGGCCCGGTGCCGTGCGGAAGTCGAAGAAGTCCGCATCGATCTCGTCGCCGAGGGTCACCTCTCCCGTGGCCAGTGGGGAGCCGCCCTCGCTGAGGGTGAGGACCCCGGTCACGGCGTCGTAGTCCGCGGTGATGCCGACGAGTGATCCGGTGCGGGAGATGGAGACAAGCGACGGGCGTTCGTCAGCGAGGTAGAACAGCCGGTCGCCGACCGCGCCGGTCTCGTCGACGCGGATCGACTCGGGATGGTGCAGGGCAAGGCCCTTGACAGGTGCCGTGGACAGGCGAGTGACGCGCATGCGGTCAGCGTGCCACGGATTCGCGGCGCGCGAGGGTCGAAGACGACAGGTGGGCTGGTGGCGCGCCTGGGCGCAGGGCCGTCTGCAGGGTCAGTGTCTGGGGATGCGGGCCGTGTTCGAGCGGATCCCGGGGGATCCGGTGAAGTAGATCGACATGGCACGGGTCGAGCGGCGCTTCCACGTGAAGGTGCCGTCCGACTTGACCCGGACTCGCTTGGTGCCCGAGCGATACCGCGTATCACTGGGGAATCGGAACCGTGGCGTGAGCTTCGCCGGTCACCCGCGGCACCTGGAGAACCGCCTGGGCCGACGCCGGATGGTGGGGGTCGCGGAGGTAACGGAGCAGGTGCAGACCGAGGCCGACGTCGACCGCATCAATGATGACGCCGTCCTCTTCGCGGTCAATGCCGTGTTGGATGCCTGCGAGCGTATTGCCGCCGAGGGCTGAGGGGCATCAGCCACCCGCTAGGTTAGGGAAGCCCAGCACGGCTTCGGTACGTCCAGAGTGGAGCCCCGGGTCGCTAGCTCAACGGTAGAGCTGCGGACTTTTAATCCGTAGGTTGCCGGTTCGAATCCGGCGCGACCCACGCAGGCGAGTCCGGCATGGGCTCAATGAGAGGGACGGCGATCGCGTGGCAAAACCTTCCTTCCTCGTCATCGGCGCCATGAAGTCGGGAACGACGACCCTTCACCGCACGCTCGAGCAGCACCCGGAGATCTACGGGTCCGCCAAGAAGGAGATCCACTTCTTCGACCGGCACTACGACAACGGCATGCAGTGGTACGAGGAGTGGTTCACTCCCGGCCCGGGACAAGTGGCAAGTGGAGAGAGTTGCCCTGAGTACATGTTCGCTCCGTGGGCCCGCGAGCGCATCGTCGCCGATCTGCCCGACACTCGTTTCCTCGTGGTCTTGCGCGAGCCGGTGAGCCGGGCGTACTCGCAGTACATGATGAATCGCCTCAAGGGACTCGAGCCGATCGAGACCTTCGAGAAGGCTGTCGACCTGGAGGAGCGCAGGATCTCGCGCGGAGCTCGCCGACGACAATTGCTCTTCTCCTACGTCCGCCGCAGCCGCTACATCGAGGACCTGCTGTGGTGGGAGGAGCGTGTCGGTCGTGAGCGGCTGCATGTCTTCCTCATGGATGACATGACGCGCGAGCCGGTGCCGACCATGGCACGGGTATTCGACTTCCTCGGCGTCGATCCGGCGGTCAGCGAAGCGATCGAACTTGGTCACTGGAAGCGCGGCAAGAGCCCGGACATCCGATCGCTTCCCGACTCAGACGCTGTCGTCCCCTACGACAGGATCAATCCGGGCACCGAAGCCCGGTTGCGGTCAGGCTTCCGCGAGAGCAATCTGGCGTTGCAGGACTGGCTCGGCCGGCCCCTCACGTCATGGATCGACCGGTGACGAACGCGCCTGCCGGCACTAACGAGTGACCCTGACCACCTGTGCCTTCTTGGACAACGTGTTGAGGTGGTGCAGCAGGAGCAGGCTCGGTTGTGCACCCGCCCGCGCCGGATCCATGAGCACGTTGAGGCGGGTGCCACCCCTCGACTGCGCCGGGATGGCGCCGGTCGATGTGAAGGCGGTAAGCGCTGGGGCGAGCACATCGCCGCGCAGAGGCACGGTCGGGTAGCCGGCCGCATCGATAATGATGCCGTCTCGGCTGTAGGCCTCGATCCAGAACGAGATGGTGGAGGCGTCCTGCGAGATGTACGGCGGAAGCGGATTGCCTCCGTCATCGACCGGATTGGCCAGGGCAGCGAGATTGATCGGCATTGTCATCACGTTGCCGTGGAGTTTGGCGGTGTCCTTGTTGCCTGCGACGTTGTTGATCAGCTCCCACGAGATGAGGCTGAAGTCGTCGCCGGGGCGAATACCGAAGGCGGCCGCGGCGAAGACATCCTGTCCGAAGTCAAGATTGGCCATGATCAGGTCAGGGGTGCCGTCATTGTCCGTGTCGACGAAGACGTCGAATTCGACGATGTTCGCGGCGCTGCGCCACGGCTTCCAGGTCGCCAGGCCAATGTAGGCGCGACCGGGGGTGTCAGCCGAGAGCGGGTCGCCGCCCTGAGCGGCGATCTCACGTGCGTCGGAGGTGAAGCCCACGTACTTCAGGTCGGCGGCGGCCTCATCCTCTGTGTTGACGCAGCCGGTGAGGATCCCGGGCGTGCAGTAGGGCAATGGGGGGCTGGAAGCAAGCAATTGGAGAGCCGAGACGCGCGACCGCTGCCGCTCGTACGTTGTCGAACTCGCGACGTCGACCCCACTGCCCGTGAGTGTCAGCGTGCCGCGCAGCAACGCGCCTTGCCCGTCGACGACCACCTTGGACGCAGACGACAGTCTTGATGACGGTCGCGGTGCGGAGAAGACGGGCACGCGAAGCACCGAGCCGCCGGAAGGCGTCACCTTGAGGAGCGAACTCGCGTCCGACAGGAACTCCCGCATAGTTCCGTCCTGCAGTGGCTCGAGGGCGATGGTCGGGTCGGCCTTGTGCACAAGGCGCGCCGGATCGACATTGAGCGTCACGGTTACCTTGGTCGAGGCTCCGGGTGCGAGGGTCACCGACTTCCGCGAGACGGAGTACGTCGCACCCGGGAGCGCGTTGACCGACTGGAGCGAGACGGCATAGGACCGCTCACCCCCGCTCGTGCGGAGATCCTTGATGCGCACCTTCTTGGACCGTGTCGTCTGGGACGCGACGTTCATGACGCCGAAGGACAGACTCACCGCACCGGGGTCGTCGACGACGTGCACGACCGCGTCGGTGCTCACGGCACCAAGGGCGTCGACGCGTCCCGAGCCCATTCTCAGGTTGTCGTAGCGCGGGCCGGTGCGGCCGGGACCGAGGTAGAGGTCGTGATCCGCGGTATTCATGATCGCGGCCTTGACCTGCTGCGGTGTCCAAGTCGGATGCGCGGCGAGCACGAGCGCCGCGACGCCGGCTGTCATCGGTGCCGCCATCGAGGTGCCACTCAAACTTGTGCCCTGATTGCCTGTGCCGACAGCCGCGGAGAAGATCGTGCCGCCGGGCGCGCTCACATCGGGCTTGACATTGCCGACCAGCGCGGTGCCGCGCGAGGTGAAGTCCATGGCTGTGTCGGTCGGGTCATCGGGACCGGTGACGATGATGCGCTCGGAGTTGGTGTAGGAGTTGTCGAGGACGGCAGAGACGTCGGTCCCGGCGTTGAGCGCCTGATGCAGCGCATCCGTCGTGGATTCCAGAGTGAGGATCGAGGGGATGCTGTCGGTGCCGGCAATTCCTGCGGTGAACAGCGTCTGGCCCCCTCCGAGGATAGCGCCGATGGCGCCCGCTTCGGACGCGTAACCCACGCGTCCGGCTGAGCCGCAACGACGAGTAGCGTCGTTGTCATCCCACTGCAGGAGGACGATGCGTCCACTCACCGTGGCGGCGTCGGCGGCGGAGAATGGCTCGCAGCCGTCAGCGTTGTTGCCGTCGCCGAGGGGCGCATCCCAGTCGCCGATCTGGGTCACCTGCCCACTCGCGCCGGGCTCTGTCGCCCATGCATATGCCTCCGACCGCAGGTTGGGGTATGTCGACGCGCTTCCACCGATGGACGCCTCGAAGCCGTCGACGATCTGGCCGTTGTCCTCGCTCGCGGCCACCGAGAGCGCCTTGGCGGCGTTGCCGGGCGAGCCGGTGATCTCGTAGGTGTCGCCGGAGTTGCCGGCGGAGGCGACAACGGCGATGCCCGCATCGACGGCGTTGTTGGTCGCGACCGAGTCAGGATCCTGCGTGGAGCCGTACGGTGCGCCCAGCGACATGTTGACCACATCGAGGTGGTCTGAGAAGTCGCCGTCGCCGTTGGGGTCCATGGCCCAGTCCAGCGCCTCGACGACGAGGTTCGTCGCGCCCGTGCACCCGAACACCTTGAGCGCGTAGAGGGTTGCCTTGGGCGCGACACCGGGACCGATGCCCATGGTGTCGAACGGCGTGGTCGCGTCCCACGGCCCAGCGTACGTCGAACCGTCTGCGGCCACGCCGTAGCCCGCCGCGGTAGCGCCCACATGCGTGCCGTGGCCTTCGCAGTCGAGGGGATTGTCATCGGGCGTCGGGATGGCGTTGTCCGGGTTCGCCGGGTCGTAGGAATCACCGGCGAAGTCGTAGCCGCCGGCTACCTTGATCGGATCCGGGTAGACGGGCGATTGGCCGGCGGCCTTCGCTGCGGACGCAGCGTCGTAGGCCGCTACGGTCCCTGGGCCGCCGAACGCGGCATGCGTGTAGTCGATGCCGGTGTCGATGATTCCCACGGTCACGCCCTCACCGGTGCCGGCAGCGCCAGTCCACGCCGCGGGAGCGGAGATGAGAGGGACGCCGATGAAGTTGTCCCGCTGCTTCGGTACCAAGCGGTGAACGGCCTTGACCCCCGGGATGGCTGCAAGCGCGTCGAGGTCGTCGGTCGTCGCGCGCACGGCGACGCCGGCGTACACGTTGGTCGACTCGAAGATGACGTTCTCCGGGCCAACGGCACGTCGTACTCCGGTGGCAAGGCGTTCTACACGCGCGATGGCAACCTGCGTGGAGATGCGCGCGCTGCGAGAGGACGGTGCTGCCGCCCAGGCGATCGCCGCGGGCTCAGCGTCGAGCTCGAGCATGACGTCAATGGGTGCGTTGTCCTGGGCGACACGCGCCAGGAGCCCCGCGGGGATCATCCGCTCGAGCAGCCCCGGGCCGTCGGGTGGGCCCGACCGTGGAGGCTGGGCCGGCGCGGTCGCGTGAGCGGGGGCGACCACCGTCGCGGCGATCAGGGCGGCGCTTGCGACCACGGCGAAGGCTGTCCGGTGCAGGGGAGTCATCACGCCGACACCGTACGCCGTCCGGGCATCGGGCCGGTGGGGAATGGCGGTCACGGATCGTGCTGGAGTCGGGCCTCTCTATGGCGGTATGCCACCATCACCGCGTGAAGGCAATCGAGGTGGCCCGGCGGGAGCGTCAGGGGATCTGCGACCTCTTCCTCGAGGTCGGTCCGGACGCCCCGACCCTGTGCGGCGCATGGACGACGCGCGACCTCGCTGCGCACCTGGTCATCCGGGAGTCCAGGCCCGACGCGGCGCTGGGCATTCTCATCCGTCCACTCGCCGGGCATGCCGAAGCCGTGCAGGACAAGGTCGCGCGTCGGGCTTGGCCCGACCTCGTGCGCGATGTGCGTGAGGGTCCGCCGCTGCTGTCGCCCTTCCGCCTGCCCGGCGCGCAATCAGTCGCCGATCCCTTCGAGTTCGCCGTCCATCACGAAGATGTTCGGCGGGCACGCGTCGACTGGGAGCCCAGGGATCTGCCGACCGCGGAGCAGGACCTGATCTGGGAGCGGCTGGCGCGCGCGGCGCGGCTGCTGGCACGCCGCAGCCCGGTGGGTGTCGCACTGGTGCGCAGCGGGACCGGCGAGCGCATTGTCGCCAAGCAGGGTGCGCCCACCGTCGTCCTCGTGGGGGAGCCACTCGAACTCCTGCTGCGCCTGTACGGCCGCACCGAGTGCGTCGTCGACGTCGACGGCACACCCGAGGCCGTCGCTGCCTTCGAATCCGCGGCGTTCGGCGTCTAGTGCGACGGTAGCGTCTGCCCATGCCGCTCGTCGCCGGAGTCGACTCCTCCACCCAGTCCGTCAAGGTCGTCGTGCGCGACGCCGACACCGGTGCCCTCGTCCGCGAGGCAAGGGCAAGCCACCCGGACGGCACCGAGGTGCACCCCGACCACTGGTGGACCGCCCTCCAGGAGGCGAGCGACGGCCTGCTCGACGGCGTGAGCGCCATGGCGGTCGCGGCCCAGCAGCACGGCATGGTGACCCTCGACGATGCCGGTGACGTCGTGCGCCCGGCACTGCTGTGGAACGACACCCGGTCCGCGCAGGACGCCGCCGATCTGGTCGCCGAGTGGGGTGGCCCGCAGGCGTGGGCCGACGCGGTGGGCAGCGTCCCCGTCGCGTCGTTCACGATCTCGAAGGTGCGGTGGCTCGCGCGTAATGAGCCGGAACTCGCGGCACGTGTGGCACGTGTGCTCCTGCCGCACGACTGGCTGACATGGCGGCTCGCGGGCATGCCCGCCGAGGCGACGACCGATCGCGGCGACGTCTCTGGCACGGGTTACTGGTCACCCGCGAGGGGGGACTACCGCCTCGATCTCCTCGAGCTTGCCTTCGGGCGCGTGTACGACGTCCCCCGGGTCGCCGACCCACACGACGTCGTGGGCGAAACCGCCTCGGGCATCGCCCTGGCGCCGGGGACCGGCGACAACATGGGCGCCGCCCTCGGGGTGGGTGCCCGGCCCGGTGATGTGGTCGTCTCGCTGGGCACCTCGGGCACCGCATTCGCCGTCGCGGACGCGCCGACGGCCGATCCCAGCGGCGAAGTGGCGGGCTTCGCTGATGCGACAGGACGCTTCCTGCCGCTGGTGTGCACCCTCAATGCCGCCCGGGTGATCACGGCCACGGCGGCGATGCTCGGCACCGATCTGGACGGATTGACTGCTCTCGCGCTGCACGCCGATCCGGGAAGCGGGGGACTGGTGCTCCTGCCCTACCTTGACGGCGAGCGAACGCCCAATCTCCCCGATGCGACTGGCTCGATCCTCGGCATGACGCGCGAGGCGATGACGCCGGCCAATCTTGCACGCGCGTCGATCGAGGGCATGCTCTGCGGACTCGCCGATGCGGTGGATGCATTGCGCGCTCAAGGTGTCGAGCCCGCGCGGATCATGCTCGTGGGCGGGGCAGCGGCCAACGCCGCAGTGCAGGAAGTCGCCACCACCGTGTTCGACCTTCCTGTCGTCGTGCCACCTCCCGGCGAGTACGTCGCGGACGGGGCAGCGCGTCAGGCCGCCTGGGCGTTGCTCGGCGGCAGCGAGCCGCCGCAGTGGGCGCCCGCGGGCGAGATCGTCCGCGACCCGGCTCCTGCCCGCGCCGTAAGGGATGCCTACGCCGAGGCTCGGCGGACCGTCCACGGCGCCTGACCCACCTGGGGATCGAGCGGAATGGCTGCCCACGGGGCCAGACGTGACGGATTCGTTATGGATTCGGTCATGTGCCGGTGTTGCGCACGTCACTTCCCGGACATATGTTCCCTCTGACAACAATTCCCGGGGGGCCCGCCTCCGGCATGAGGCTTAAGGGGCAGCGTGGGCGACTACACCCCGACACCGGAGGACCGCTTCGCCTTCGGCATGTGGACGATCGGCCACCCCGGCCGAGATCCCTTCGGCGACGCCACGCGCCCGCCGATCGATCCGGTCGACTACGTGAAGGGACTCGCCGACATCGGCGCGTGGGGTGTGAGCTTCCACGACGACGACCTCATGACCTTCGGAGCGCCCGAGGCTGAGCGCCGCGCCCAGCTCGATCGCTTCAAGAAGGCCCTGGGCGAGACCGGCATCGTCTGCTCGATGGCCACGACGAATCTCTTCTGGCATCCGCTCTTCAAGGATGGCGCGTTCACGTCGAATGACCGAGATGTGCGCCGCTACGCGATCGCCAAGTCGATGCGCAACCTCGACGTCGCCGCAGAGCTCGGTGCTCCGACGTACGTCTTCTGGGGCGGTCGCGAGGGCGTCGAGGCTGCGGCATCCAAGGAGCCTCAGGATGCCCTGGAGCGCTATCGCGAGGCGCTGGACTTCCTCGCCGGGTACGTCAAGGACAAGGGATACGACATCCGCTTCGCCATCGAGCCGAAGCCCAATGAGCCTCGCGGCGACACCTTCCTCCCGACTGTGGGGCACGCGCTTGCCTTCATCGAGACCCTCGACAACTCCGAGATGGTGGGCCTCAATCCCGAGGTCGCCCACGAGACGATGGCGGGCCTGAGCTTCTACCAGGGAGTGGCGCAGGCGCTGTGGCAGGGCAAGCTCTTCCACATCGACCTCAACGATCAGAAGATCGGCCGATACGACCAGGACCTGCGTTTCGGCTCCGAGGGCATCAAGGACGACTTCTTCCTCGTTCGACTCCTGGAGAATTCCGGCTACTCCGGGCCGAAGCACTTCGATGCGCGTCCGTACCGCAATGAGGGCGGTGACGGCATCTGGGACTTCGCCCGCGGCTGCATGCGCACCTACCTGATCCTCAAGGAGAAGGCCAAGCAGTTCGACGACAACCCCCGCGTGAAGCAGGCGTTCGCCGATGCCGGCGTACCCGAGCTCGCGCAGCCCACGGTGGGGCCCTACTCGGCCGCCGCCGCCGACGCGCTTCTCGCTGAGAAGTTCGACCCCGAGACCCTGGCCAGCCGCGGCTACCGCAACGAGCAGCTGGACCAGTTGGTGATCGACAC
>JBMTDJ010000013.1:0-40418 GCA_049431945.1 Candidatus Nanopelagicales bacterium
TATTGGCGATGCTCGTGTCGGTCGTCATCAACTCACTCCTCGGCTCACCTGGGACGTGCGTCGCCGTGCAGGGCGATAGGTCGATCGTAGCCGTCACGGCGTGACCCCTGGAGGGCCCGTCGGCGCCTGGGGCGATCATGTGAGGGTGAATGCTCCGAAGCCTGCGTTCCGAGCCTATGCGCACCGCGGTGGCTCCCTTGAGGCCTGCGAGAACTCCCTGGGCGCCTTCCGTCGAGCGTCCGGCCTCGGATTCACCTATCTCGAGACCGATGTGCGACCCACCCGCGATGGAGTCGCCGTCCTGCACCATGACGCAACCTTGGATCGGACCACCGATGGACGAGGCCCGGTGAGGAGCCGAACATGGCGCGAGGTCCAGGCGGTCCATCTCGCCGATGGTTCCGCTCCCCTACGACTTGAGGAGCTGCTTGAGGATTTGCCGGACGCTCACGTCACCATCGACGCCAAGGAGGCAGGCGCCGTACCCGCGATCGTCGACGCCGTGCGCCGAACTCGCAGCAGTGATCGGGTCTGCGTCACCTCATTTTCGCGCCGTCGGCTGCACCGCCTGCGCATGCTGCTGCCATCGGTGGAATCCGGTGCCCACCCCTGGGAGGTCGCGCACCTGCGACTGCGACCCCGGTCCCCTCTCCCCCGCGTGTCGCGCGTGCAGGTGCCCCCGGCCGCTTTCGGGGTCCGCCTCGATGTCCCTCGCTTCCTCGACCGCGCCCACGCCCTCGGCCTGTCCGTGGACGTGTGGACGATCGACGATCCCCATGAGATGCGCCGACTCATCGACCTCGGCGTCGACGGCATCATGACCGATTCGCCCACACTCCTTCGCCAGGTGCTCGCCTCCGAGGAATTTTCCGCCCGATAATCGGACGTCTCGCACCCATGGGTCCGGTGGCCCCTGGCTGCTCCCTGACCGGTCATTCCTGCGTCACTTCCCAGGAACCGTGGGAACCCCTGCGGCGTCCCAAGCGTTGATCGCGATATCAGGGGAAGTCCCCTCGACGATGGGAGTGGTCATGGCCGAAGGCAGCCTGCGCGGTACGCGCTTGGGCACGACGAGCTACGAGAACGACGATCATGTGGTGCCCGCTGAGCGCGTCCTCATCACCTTCGACTGCCCCCGAGGGCACTCCACGACCGTGCCCTTCTCTACCGAGGCGGAGGACATTCCGGTCCTGTGGCAGTGCCGCTGCGGCGCCGAGGCATTGCAGCGAGCCGCCACCCGACCCGAAGAGGCACCCGCACGGCCGGTGCGCACCCACTGGGACATGCTCATGGAGCGCCGGACGATCAAGGATCTTGAGGAGCTGCTCGACGAGCGCATTGCGCTCCTGCACGCCGACCAGCGCCGCAAGAGTGCCTAGGCAACTGCAGGCGGACAAGGTCGCCAGGCGAGGGCGTTTCGCCGCCTCGATTAGTTGAGCCGGCGCGTCGCCGCTTCGATGCGACGTGCGATCCGGCGGCGAACGGCGGGGGTCCACAGGATGAGGCCTCCCGCGGTGGTGATGACCCCGGGAAGGGCGATGAGCAGTCCCGCGGGGACGATGAGAAGCGTCTGTGCTGGTGGAGCAAGGTGTCCATCTCCGGACTTCGTAGGCCCTTCGAGAGGCCCTGCGATCGCCAGAGAGTTCGACTCTGTCCCCGGCGTACGCAGGGCGGCGATAGCAATCGTGAACGAACGGCCCGTCGCGCCGAGGGCGTAGCGGACCAGACCCAGGCCCAGCACGATGCATACGACGACGAACACGAGGAGCCACCACCAGCCGATCCAGTGGGCAATAGCCACGGCGAGTGCGATCTCGACGATCGGGTACGCGATCGCGATGAGGCAGCCGACTCGGGCGGTCATGGGCGGGCCGGACGGCGGCTGATCTGGCGCCATCGATGAGCTGAGCCCCAGCGAGCGACATTCACGAGGGCCTCGCGCACAATGCGCCCATTCATCTTCGACGTCCCCGCCTCCCGCTCAACGAAGGTGATGGGCACCTCGCGGACCACGAGACCACGCTGGAGGGCTCTCCAGAGCAGGTCGATCTGGAAGCAATAGCCGTTGGAGTCGACCGAATCCAGGTCGATCGCGTCGAGGGCGCTCGTGCGATAGGCCCGATAGCCGCCCGTTGCGTCACGCGTCGGGATGCCGAGGGCAAGGCGCGTATACAGGCTGCCCCCCTGAGACAGGATTCGCCGAGACACGGGCCAGTTGACCACCGATCCCCCCGGGACCCAGCGTGAGCCAAGAACGACGTCGGCGTGGGGAATCTGGGCGAGCAGCCGTGACAACTCCTCCGGCCGATGCGAGCCGTCGGCATCCATCTCCACGACGACGTCGTAGCCGCGCTCCATCCCCCAGGCGAAGCCCGCAAGGTAGGCCTTGCCCAGGCCTTCCTTGCCCGGTCGGTGCAGGACATGAACGTGATCGTCATTCGCCGCGATGGCGTCAGCGATCTCGCCCGTACCGTCGGGCGAGTTGTCGTCAGCCACGAGGATGTCGACGTCGGGAACACTGGTGCGCAGTCGAGCGATCACGCCCGGAAGGCTCTCCGACTCGTTGTACGTCGGGATGATGACGAGCACGCCAGTGGACACTGTATGAGCCTATGCGTCGACTCGTGGGCGTCGACCAGGCACCCGATAGCGCACGCCTGCCCACAGCATGGCGGCGAGGCCGAGCAGTGCGATGATGGCCTCCGGGGCCCAACCGAGCCGATCGGAGACGGACAGCGTCGTCCGCAGAGGGACGCTCTCGACCAGATACCCGACGTCCCCCTCGCTGATCTCGGAGATCACCGACCCATCCGGGGCAATGACGGCCGTGATTCCGGTCGTCGCAGCCACGAGAACCGCACGCCCGTGCTCGACCGCACGCAGGCGCGACATGGCCACCTGCTGCTCGGGCTGTCCGAGCCCGGCGAAGGTTGCATTGTTGCTCTGCACGACGATGACGCGACCACCAGCCGTCACCGCATCCGTGACGACCTCGTCGTAGGCGACTTCGAAGCAGATCACGTCACCGAGCACCACGTCACCGGCACGGAGGATTCCCGGCGAATCTCCAGGCCGCATGTCGCGCGGCACGCGGTCTAATCGTCCGACGAGGGGCGCGATAAGGGACCTGAAGGGAATGTATTCACCGAACGGCACGGGGTGCCTCTTGAGATAGGCGTCTCCCGGACCGGTCACGGGATCCCAGACGATGCCCGCATTGGCAATCATGGTGGGGTCGCCGGGTGCGTCGATGATCGCGCCAATGACGACGGGTGCGTTGACGGCGCGCGCTGCGGCGGTGATGTCCTCGGCGACGGCCGTGTCGCGATAGGGGTCGATATCCACGGCGTTCTCCGGCCAGATGACCACATCAGGCTGCGGGACCTCACCCTTGGCGACAGCCTCGGCGAGAGCGAGCGTTTGCGCCAGGTGACGTTCGAGCACCTCGCGCCGCTCGTCCGTCACAGACATGCCGGTCGAGGGCACGCCGCCTTGGATCACGGCGGCCACCGCCGTCGCCGGCCCTCCAGCCCCCTCCCCCAGGCTCGGACGCGGGATGAGCAAGCCGCACAGGGCGATGGCAAGGAGTCCCCCGGCCCCGGCGACCACCCACTGGGGCCAACCCCGCTGTCGATGACGGATCGCCAGGATGACGAAGGCGAGAACGGCACCGGCTAGGGCGGTCATGAACGTCACAGCGGGCGCGCCGCCGATAGCCGCCCACGGAGTGAGCGTCGTTGCCGTCTGAGCGAATGCCAGTCGACCCCACGGGAATCCCCCCAGCGGAATGCGATCTCGTAGTGCCTCCTGCAGGACCCAGACGCAGGCCACCCACAGGGGCCACCAGCGGATCCTCGTCACCAGGGCCTGCCCCACGCCGACGAGTGCGATCCACAGGGTGCACAGCGCGGTGAGCAGCAGCCACGCGTCGGCGCCCACCAGGCTCATCCAACGCAGCAGGATCCCAAAGGTCAGGGCACCTTGAATCGCCCCGAGGAGCGCGCCGCGCCACGCCGTGACACGAAACGACGCCAGGACGAACAGTGCAACTGCCACCGGGGCTAGGAGCGAGGCCCCGACTGGCGGAAAGGCCAGGGCAAGGAGAAGGCCCGACACGGCAACAAGCAGGAGTCGCCAAACGAATGGCAGCGCGCCCGGCGCTGCCGACGCCGATGGGTCGACCGACAGCGATGGCGTGGATGAGGCCATCACAGATCGCCCGAATCGAAGATGGCTCGCCCGTTGCGCACGGTCTGCCAGCAGACGGGTGCGGCCTCGGTGAGGTCGGGCAGTGGTGGCACCCCTGACCGAGGGTCGGTGCTCCAGGCCGCGAGTCGCCCATCTGGTGCATGCACCACGAGTGGACCCGGAGACCAGACGGCGTACGTGGCCGGGGCTCCCACCAAGAGGACGCCCGGATCCGACGCCTCGTCCCGAGCGGCTCGCCGTCCGCCCCGAGTATGGGCCGCGAAGGCCGCGCGCACCGTGAGCGAGTGCGCGGAGTGCGTATGGGCGGCGGCGGCACGCACGGCTCCCCACGGATCGATCGGCGTCACAGGAGCATCTGACCCGAAGGCCAGGACGACTCCGTCCGCCTGCATGCGCGCAAAGGGGTTCATGGCCTGTGCCCGCATCTGGCCGAGTCGACGCGCGTACATTCCCGACGGCCCTCCCCATGCAGCGTCGAAGGCCGGCTGGACACTAGCCACCACACCGAGGTCGCAGAGCAGCCCTACCAGCGTCGAGTCGAGCATCTCCACGTGCTCGAGTCGGAGACGGCCCTTGCGGATGCTCTCGACGCCCACAGCCTCGGCAGCAGAATGCAGACCGACGGCCACCGCACGTGCGGCGCCGTCCCCGATGACATGGAAGCCCGCCTGAAGCCCCCGCGTCGTGGCACCCACGATGTGCTCGGCAATGTCATCCGTGGTCAGGTAGAGAGCACCGGATGTCGAAGGGTCATCGGCATAAGGAGTGCACAAGCACGCGGTGTGGGAACCGATCGAGCCGTCGACGCAGAGATCGCCCGCAGCACCACGAGCCCCGAGCTCCCGTGCCTCCTCGTGACCGTTGAGTGCGCCCCAATAGCCGACGACCTCCGGCATGTCGGCCCGCCGGCCCAAGGCCAGCGCCCCGAGCAAGTCGTCGGGGCTACTGATGGTGGGGCCGCCGTTCTCGTGGACGCTTGCCACGCCGGACTCAGAAGCGCGAGTGAGAGCGGCACGCTGGGCGCGCTGCCGCTGCTCAGTCGTAACCGAGGCAAGGGCGACGTCGCGGACCGCGTGATGCGCTGCACGCGCCAAGGGGCCGGACCCCGACCACCCGTCGAGGCCACGGGCATGGGCCACGCGCGCCCGCAGGGCCGAGGAAGCCAGGGCCGAGTGCACGTCGACGCGCGTGAGGTAGACGGGGAGGTCCCCAACCCGGGCGTCGATCTCAGCCACGGTCGGTGGGCGCCCCTCAGGCCACGCGGTCTCATCCCAGCCGTGACCGAGTAGCACCCCCGCGCATTCGCGCGAGGCGCTCTCCAGCAGATCCAGGCAGTGCCCGAGGGTCGTCGCCGATGCCAGGTCGCAGCCTGTGAGGGTCAGCCCAAGAGACGTCAGGTGGACATGCGCGTCGACGAAGGCAGGTGTGACCAGGGCGCCCCGCAGATCGATCACGGTGTCAGCATCGGCCCCATACACCGAGGCGCCATCGTCGTCGCCCAGCCAGGCGATCATGCCATCGACGACAAGCATGGAGGTGGCGAATGGATCCTGTGTGGAGTAGACGTGGCCACTCCTCAACAGTGTCGTGCTCATGACTGCGTCAGCAGTGCGCGACCGATTACCATGCGCTGGATCTGATTGGTGCCTTCGACGATCTGGAGGACTTTGGCCTCGCGGAAGTAGCGCTCAACGGGAAAGTCCTGCGTGTACCCATAGCCGCCGTGCACCTGGATCGCCTGAGTGGTCACCTTCATGGCCGTGTCGGTCGCGATGAGCTTGGCCATGGCGGCGTGCGATCCGAAGGGCAGACCGGCATCGCGCATGCGTGCTGCCTCGAGATACAGCGCTCGCGCTGCGGCCACGGCCGAGGCCATGTCGGCGAGACTGAACGCCACACCCTGGAACTCGCCGATCGGCCGACCGAACTGCTGTCGGGCGCCCGCGTACGCGACGGCCGCATCGAGGGCCGCCTGGGCCAAGCCCACCGCGCAGGCAGCAATGCCGAGGCGTCCGGCGTCGAGGGCCGCGAGCGCGATCGGGAAGCCGCCACCCTCGGGCCCGATCCGATGTTGCCGAGGGATGCGCACCCCCTCGAGGATGACGCCGGCCGTGCGCGACGAGTTCGCGCCCATCTTTCGTTCGGGTGGCGCAGAAGACAAGCCAGGGGCATCCGACTTCACGAGCAAGCAACTAATACCGCGGGTTCCATCATCTGATGTGCGCGCCATGACGCTGTAGAAGTCCGCCACGCCACCATGAGTGATCCAAGCCTTGCTGCCATCGACGCGGTAGGTATGGCCGTCGACCACCGCGCGCGTGGATAGGGCGGCAGCATCGCTGCCCGAGTGAGACTCTGACAGGCAGTAGGCGCCGAGCGCATCGCCCGAGAGCATCCACGGCAGCCACTCGCGTCGCTGTGCATCGTCACCCGCCGTGGCCATAGGGAAGCATGCAAGCGCGTGAACGCTGACACTGATTCCAACGGCGAGCCAGGCACGCGAGAGCTCCTCAAGGACCTGCAGGTACACCTCATAGGGCTGTCCCCCGCCGCCCATCGATTCGTCGAACGGCAGTGAGAGCAGACCCGCGCGGCCCAGGGTGCGAAGTTCCTCGCGAGGGAAACGCCCCTCGGCCTCGGCGAGGGCGACTCGAGGACTGAGTTCGGCGTCCGCGATCTCGCGCGTGAGACCGATCAGCTCCGTTGCCTCGTCGGTCGGCAGCATGCGTATGACGTCCACGGGCACCCTTAGTCGACGACCACGAGGTCGCGTGGCCGATGATTCATGAGGACGGGACCGGACTCGCCGCACGCAACGATGTCCTCGATGCGTGCGCCCCAAAGGCCGTCAACGTAGAAGCCAGGCTCGACGCTAAAGGCCATGCCTACATCGAGGGGAAGGCTGTTGCCGGCCACGATGTAGGGCTCTTCGTGAGTCTCCAGGCCGATGCCATGGCCGGTGCGATGGATGAAGTAGGCGCCGAGGCCCGCATCGTCGAGGATGCCTCGCGCGATGGCGTCGATCTCCTCGCAGGCGATACCCGGGCGTACCGCTGCAACCGCCTCGCTCTGGGCACGTTCGAGAACGGAGTAGGCGCTCCGGTACTCATCTCCGGGATCCCCTAGTGCATAGGTCCGGGTCTCGTCGCTGCAGTAGCCGTCGGGCATCGTGCCGCCAATATCCACCACGATCGCATCGCCGCGCTCCAGCACTCGGTCCGACACCTCATGATGCGGGCTCGCACCGTTCGGGCCGGACGCCACGATGACGAAGTCGGCGCTGACGTGCCCTGCCTCAAGGATCAGGGCGGCGATATCAGCCCCGACCTGACGCTCCGTGCGCCCTGGTCGCAGGAGCCGCGGAACATTTTCGTGCACCCAGTCGATGGCAGCGCCGGCACGGGCGAGCGCGGCAAGCTCCTGCTCGGACTTCGCCATCCGCATGGTCGACAGGATCGTGCCCGCTGCGTACTGCTGAGCACCGGGCATGGCATCGCGGAGTTGGAGCGCCTTGACCGCCCACATGTGATCGTCGACGCCCACTCTTCGCGCACCGGGGACGAGCCGGGCGACCATCGCATAGGGGTCGTCGGTCTCCTCCCAGGTCTGGATGCTCACTCCCGTCCTGCCCAGGGGCGTGGCCGCAGCTGCGGCGCGCTCGAGGAGGGGCGCCACGAGGACGGGTTCTCCTTGTGCGGGGACGACCAGGCACGTGAGCCGCTCGAGGGGCACTGCGTCGTAGCCGGCGAGGTAGCGCAGGTCAGGACCGGGAGTCACCAAGAGGGCATCCCAACCGGCATCGCCGGTGAGTGCGGCCGCACGCCCGAGTCGCTGGCGAAGGTCTGCCGGTGTCAGGCTGCTCTGCATGGCGCCACGCTACCCCCGCGTCCCGCGCTATGCCCCCCAGCGGCACCATGGGCACGTGCCCGAGTCCGCCCGCCGGAGCCTGCTCTTGGATTCCGCGTCGCTCTACTACCGGTCCTTCTACGCCCTGCCCGACACACTCGTCTCGCCCGACAACGTGCCCGTCAACGCCGTGCGCGGCTTCCTCGACACGGTGGCCGCCCTGGTGTCGTCACGCGGGAGCTCGAGCGTGATCGCGTGCTGGGATGACGATTGGCGGCCGCAATGGAGGGTGGATCTGGTCCCGACGTACAAGACTCACCGGGTGCTCGACGCCTCGGACGCGGATGCGTCCTTGGGCGATGACAAGTCAGACGGAAGTGCCGAGGACATCCCCGACACACTGGGACCCCAAGTGACCATGCTCCGGCAGTTGCTTCCGCATCTGGGCATTCCTGTGGTCGGTGCCTGCGACGCAGAGGCGGACGACGTCATCGCCGATCTCGCCCACATCCTCGCAGGGCCGATCGACATTGCCTCCGGCGATCGCGACCTCGTCCAACTGGTCGACGATCGCGTCACGCTCCTCTTCACCGGCGGCAGTTCCGCCAGTCGCGGAGGGTCTCCATGGCTCACGCTGGATCCGGCAACGGCGCAGGAGCGTTTCGGCGTTCCACCGCATCTCTACGCCGACTTCGCCATTCTGCGAGGCGACCCGTCGGACGGCCTCCCTGGCGCACGCGGCATCGGCGAGAAGACGGCGGGGGCACTGATCAGGGCCTTCGGGGACCTGACGGCGATCATGGACGCCGCCGAGGATCCCAGCACGCCTGCCCCGATGACACCGGCGACCCGCCGCAAGCTCCTCGAGGCCGCACCGACCCTGCTCGCGGCGGAGGCGGTGGTCCGCCTCGGGCACGTGCCCGGCCGGACGATGGCCGTCGATGTGGCGTCAGGGCAGAGCTCAGGGGACATCGGCGCGGCGATGCATCTGGCGACGACGTGGGGTGTCGAAGCACCCACGCGCCGCCTCGTGGAAGCCCTTCAGGCAGACACCGCATAGGCCACGATGCCGCGATCGATGAGATCACGGGCGCGGCGAGCCGACGTGCGCAATGGGTGCTCGGGGCCCACCGCATCGTGGATCTGCTCCAGCAGGTCAATCGCCTGCCGACACCAGCGCACGAAGTCGCCGGCGGCCATCTCGGACTGCTCGAGAATCGCGGTGAGCCTGCCCCCGTGCGCCCAGGAGTGCAAGGGCCAGACAAAGCCCAGGTCGAGTTCACGCTGCCGAGGCACGTGAAATCCCTCCTCGGTCTCGGCCAACTCCTGAGAGAGATCGACCAGGCTCCGCACAGCCTCCCGAACACGACCGCCCGGCAATCGCGGGCTCTCATCGCGCTGCCGTCCCTCGTAGACGACCGCCCCCACGACGGAAGCGAGGTCGGGTGCCCCGAGGTCGTCCCACATTCCTTCGGTGATGGCCTGCGCGACGAGGAGGTCCGTATCGGAGTAGATCCCGGCGAGGAGGTCGCCGCGCCTGGTGACATGCGGCGCCGCTGGCTCCCCGTCGAGGTACCCGGTCTCCAGGAGCAGGTCGCAGATGCGGTCGAACTGGCGCGAGACGCTCGTCGTGCGTGAATCCACGCGACTTTGGAGGGCCCGTGTCTCGCGCAGGAGCCGGTGGTAGCGCTCGGCCCAGCGCGCATGGGCCTCACGATCCGCGCACCCATGGCAGGGATGCGCACGGAGGCGCTTGCGGATGTCCTGGACCGGATCCTGCGATCCGGCCGGGGCCCGCCGTGCGGAACGCACCAGTCCCGTCTCGTGGGCGAAGGCTTTCATCTCCTGGGCCAAACTCTTGCGGTCGGCTGCCGAGCGCGGGGCGAATCCTCGCGGGATACGGATGCGCCCGATCTTGTGCAGGGGTGCCGACATCTCCCCCGCTCCCACTCGACGCACTTGGCGATCCAGCGTCACCAGGACCACCCGCGGCACGTCTCCGAGGCCACCGCCATCCACCGCGACCACGGCAGCGGGCAGCATGCGCCTGCCCGACGGCATGGCGACGACGTCGCCAACGCGCAGTGCGCGCAGGGCCTCCTCGACGCGGTGTCGATCCTCACGCTGCCTTTCGCGGGCAGCTCCGCGCTCGGTATCGCTCAGTTCGCGGCGCAGGGCCGCGTACTCCCCGAAGTCACCGAGATGGCAGGCCATGGCTTCGCGGTATCCCGCGAGTGCCTCATCGTTGCGCCTCACCTGGGCTGCCAGGGCGACCACTCCACGGTCAGCCTGGAACTGCGCGAACGATGTCTCGAGAATGTCGCGCGCCTCCGTGCGGCCCATCCGACGGATGAGGCTCACGGCCATGTTGTACGAGGGTCGGAAGCTCGAGCGAAGTGGGTAGGTGCGTGTCGAGGCCAGGCCCGCAAGGGCCTCCGGATCCAGGCCGGGATGCCATACGACCACCGCATGGCCCTCGACGTCGATACCGCGACGTCCAGCACGCCCGGTCAACTGGGTGTACTCCCCCGCCGTGATGTTCACGTGGTTCTCGCCGTTCCACTTGACGAGTTTCTCGAGGACGACCGTGCGTGCCGGCATGTTGATGCCGAGGGCGAGCGTCTCCGTAGCGAAGACCATCTTGATCAATCCTTGCTGGAACAAGGACTCCACGACCTCCTTGAACAGCGGGAGCAGCCCCGCATGATGGGCGGCGATGCCCCTCCTCAGCCCTTCCCGCCACGTGTCGTAGCCGAGCACGCCGAGGTCCTCGTGCGGGAGGTCGGCCGTGCGCGATTCGACGATGCGCTCGATTTCGCGGCGCTCCTGCGGAGTGGTGAGCATGAGCCCGGAGGACAAGCACTGTTGCACGGCGGCATCGCACCCAGCGCGACTGAAAATGAAGGTGATCCCAGGGAGGAGGTGGTCATCGTGCAGTTCCTTGACCACGTCGGTGCGCCAGGGCGTCAGCCTGTCCCGAGACGGGCGCCTACCGCGGCGACGATGATCCGTCCAACGCTCTGACTCTCGGGCGATGCGCAGGATCTCCGGGTTCACACGATGATGCTCGTCGTCCACGAAGAGGTCGAGAAGGCGCTCGCCGACCATGACCTGCTGCCAGAGCGGCACTGGGCGGTGCTCATCGACGATCACCTCTGTCTCACCACGCACCGTGGCGAGCCACTCGCCGAATTCCTCCGCGTTGCTCACGGTGGCCGACAGCGCCGCGAGTTGGATCCCCTCCGGCAGGTGGATGATCACTTCTTCCCAGACGGGCCCCCTCGCACGATCGGCGAGGTAGTGGACTTCGTCCATCACGACGTAGCCGAGTTGCTCAATCGTGCTCGATCCCGCGTAGATCATGTTGCGCAGGACTTCGGTCGTCATTACGACGACAGGCGCCTCGCCGTTGATGGAATTGTCACCGGTGAGCAGGCCGACGCGCTCGGCGCCGTAGCGTGCCACGAGATCGTGGAACTTCTGATTCGACAGTGCCTTGATGGGGGTCGTGTAGAAGCACTTGCGAGCCGTGCGGAGTGCCTCGTGGACGGCGAACTCGCCCACCACCGTCTTGCCCGCACCCGTGGGGGCTGCGACGAGCACGCTGCGCCCGCGCGCCAGCGCGAGACACCCTCGCCGCTGGAAGTCATCGAGCCCGAAGGGGAAGTTGTCCGGGAAGTCGCCGAGCAGGGCCCGTTCGCGGGCGGCTGCGTGGCGCTGGGCCGGCTCGGACATCGCCACCGGCTCAGGCTACGCGCACACCCGACCCCGGGCGACCGCCAGTGCCCCAGGCAGCACATCGACCGTGGCGGGTAGGGGCCCGACGTATTCCCCATCCGCATAGACGATTTGGTTGGGCGCATTCAGGCTGATCCTCCGTGCCCTGACGGTGGACACGTGTCCGGAGGTCACGTGCTTGCCACTGAACACCCGAGGGAAGACGCGCAGGAACGTGAGCGTGCCAACCCCGTGCAACCACGTGACCTCGAGAAGCCCATCCGCCGGATCGGCATCGGGACACACGCGCATCCCGCCGCCGTAGGACGCGCCATTGCCGATCGCGACGAGCATCGCATCCCCGTGGACTTCCCTGCCGTCGATGTCAGCGGTGTAGCTGACGGGGCGGAAGGTGCGGAGCTCGCCCACGATGGCCGCGAGATAGCGAGCATCGCCCTTCGGCCAGGTCATGCGATTGGCTCGCTCGTTGACCAGGGAGTCGAACCCCGATGACATGACGCCGAGGAACACACGCTCCGTCCCGTCCGCGGTGGCCACCCGGCCGAGGTCGACCCTGTCGATCGCCCCGGTCGCCGCGAGGATCGTTGCAGCCCGGACGTCTCCGCGCGGCACGCCCAGCATTCTGGCGTTGTCGTCGCCGGTGCCCGCCGGGACGAGCCCCATGGCGGTATCCGCACCGGCTAGCTCCTGCACAGCGAGGTGGATGGTGCCGTCACCACCCACGACGATGACACGCTCGTCCCCGAGATCTCGGGCACGCCGCACCGCCGCCGCGAGGTCGGGTCCGTCGCGCGCCACGTCGATCGCGGCAGCCTGGCCGATCTCCGCGAGAGTCTGCTGGATCTGGGGCACGAGACCGCCGGCTCGACCACGTCCCGACGACGGGTTCACGATCACTCGGATCGCCATGAGGCGCCTATGCCTGGTCAGCCGGATCGAGCGGCGACGCCTCGTCGTCGTCCCACTCGTCGTAGCGAGCGTGGCCCTTGCGGGCGCGACGCCGGTCGTTCGCGAGGCAGATGCTGATGGCGATGGTCATGAGCACCAGGATCGGTCCGGCGAGGAGCAGCATGTTGATGGGATCACCGGTCGGCGTCGCGACTGCCGCGAAGATGAAGGTGATGAAGATGATCCAGCGCCACCAAGACAGCAGGCGCTTGCCCGTGAGAATGCCGGCGAAATTGAGCAGGACCAGCATCAGCGGTGCGAGGAATCCGACACCGAAAACGATCACCATCCGGATGAAGAAGGACAGGTATCTGTCCACGCCCACGATGTTTTCCACATTTGCCGGGGTGAAACCGAAGAGAATCTCGAGACCGTACGGGAGCACCCAATACGCCAGCAGGACCCCTGAGGCAAAGAGTGGCACGGCGACGACCACGAACCCGATGGCCCAGCGGCGCTCATGTCGACGCAGACCGGGCGTGACGAATCTCCAGAGTTGATAGAGCCAGACCGGTGACGACAGCAGCAGGCCCGCGACAGCGGCGATCTGCAACTGCAGGACGAATGGATCGGCGACCCCGGTCAGGGCAAGGGTGATGTCGCGCCCCTGCGCTCGTGCCTCGTTGACAACGGCCTCGAACGGTGCCGAGAGCCAGGCAAAGATCGCGTCGTAATAGATCCAGCCCACGACCATTCCCGCCACGATGGCGAGAGAGGCCTTGACCAGGCGACTGCGCAGCTCGCGCAGATGCTCGACCAGCGGCATCGCTGCATCGCCGCCCGAACCCGAGCGGCGCCGCCGCGGACTGGTCTCCGGCGGTGCTGCCATGGTCAGTTCTCGGCGCGCTCAGCCTGCGGCTTGGCGTCCTCAGCCTCCGACGCCGGTGTGGCGGGCGGCAGGCTCGCCTGGGGGGCCGGAGCATCGACGGCGGGCGACTCGTCCGTGTCACCGGCCTGAAGGTCCTTGGTCTCGGCCTTGAAGATCCGCAGCGAGCGACCCAGGCCCCTAGCGACGTCCGGAAGGCGCTTGGCCCCGAAGAGCAGCAGGATGATGAGGACGAGGATGAGAATCTCGGGTCCCCTGAGGTTGAACGGCATCGCAGCACCTTTCGTCGCGTCCAGCCATGGTAACCCCATGTGGCCATTCGCACGCTGGCTTGGTCAAGCGTGCCCGTCAGTCAAGCCCACGAGGGCGGCTCGCGCCGCGTCCCGCACCTGGATCCGGAGGTCCTCCGGCTCCAGGATCTCCACGGACCCCCCCTGCCCCAGGGCGATCCGTGCCAGCCAGTCGCGATCCGCCACGGTGATGGTCGCCTCAATGGCCCCGTCCACACCCTCCTGCCCGTCGTCCAGATCCCAGCTTTCCAACAGCCACCTGGCCGCTGGCGCGACACGCAGCCGCACGGATTCCCCGTGCGACGGCGCAGGACTCGGTCGGTGAACTCGGGTCGAGGAGTTGTCGTCGAGCACCTGCGCCGAGCGCATCCGATCCACGCGGAAGGTGCGCTCTGCACCCGCCTCGCGGCACCACCCGACCAGATAGGTGTGACCCGAATGGTGAAGGAACTGCCCCGGCTCGATGACGCGCTCGGTGACTTCATCGCGTGTGGCCCCGGCGTACACGACGTGCACGGCACGCTCTTGCGCGATGGCCTCGCCGATCGCCTTCATGACGTCGGAGTCGACCTCATCGTGAACCACAGCGGCGCCACCGTGGCCGACATCCGCAGCCTCTTCGAGTTTCGCCGTCACGCTGGCCAGGGCGGATCTGTCGTGATCGCCGGGCACCTGGGCGAGGAGGCGCAGCCCTACGAGGAGTGACATGGCCTCGCTGCCGCTCAGCCGCAAGGGCCGGTCGAGGGTCTGCGGATCGAGCACGTTGATCGCACCGTCCTCGTCCCAGAATTGGATGTCGATGAGCTGATCGGGCCCATGCCCAGGGAGTCCGCAGCAGATCGTGAGCCACAGGTCCCGTTCGAAGTCGGCGGCCGGGACTCCGAAGTGGTCTGCGGCCTGCTGCACCGAGACCCCGGGATGCTGCTGGAGCCACGGAACCATCGCGAGGAGGCGCGACAGCCTGCTCGAGGCGGTTTCAGCCACTGTGGACCTCCAGCACCTGCGCGATCGCCCGGCGCTGCGCCTCGGCCAGCGATGCGGGCTCGATGATGCGTCCACCAGCCTCGGTGACCTGGGACACGAGGATGCCCTCGTCTGCGTAGAGGACGTCCCAGCGACCATCGGCGCGTGGGGCCGCACGGCTCTTGAGGTGGGTGCCGCTTCTCGCGGGCAGCTCGACCACAGCCTGCGCCCTCGGCGATGGCTCGGTGATCGACTCGATGACCTGCTGCACGACATCGCGCTCGACGGGCTGCACCCGGTCCCTGAGGATGGCGACTCGTCCCCTGATGCGCGAGAGGCGGAAGGCTCGCGCGGCGCCGCGCTCGCGGCTCAGGCCGATGAGGTACCAAGCCGCGCCGCGATACGCGGTGGCCCACGGCTCGACATGCCGCGTCTCAGCGACGTCGCGACCTCGTGCCAGGTAGTCGAACTGCACGGCCGTCCCGACGCGGATGGCCTCCCAGAGAGTCGGCAGGGACTCCTCGCCCGAACCAGGCCGAACCGAGACAAGGTCGGGGCGGGCGGAGAGATCGCCGGTGGAAGCCTCGATCTTGCGCAGTGCCGCTCCCGCCTCAGCAGCCAAGGCAGCCTCATTCCACATGCGGGCCGCATGTCCCAGGACGGCCCACTCCGCTGGGTCCAGGCTGAGCGATGGCATCGCGTAGTCGTCGGGATCGATGCGATAGCCCTCGACCTCTCCCTGGGCGTTGGACACCGTGTCGACAGGGATTCCCATGTGACGGAGTTCGTCCTTGTCGCGCTCGAACATCCGCTCGAACGCCTCCAGGCTCGACGCATCCGCGTAGCCGGGGATGCTCTCGCGCAGCGCTCCCCGGCTCACCGGGCGCTGGGCACCCAGGAGGCAGATGACGAGGTTGAGCAGGCGCTCTGTGCGATCGGTCGCCATGGACCGGCTCAGCCCACCTCGAGCAGGTCGATCACAAAGACCAGCGTGCGGCCCGCCAGACGATGGGCGCCGCTCTCACCGTAGGCAAGTGCCGGCGGGATCACGAGTTGCCGACGCCCGCCCACACGCATTCCCGGAATTCCGTCCTGCCAGCCTGCGATGAGTCCACTGAGCGGGAAGCGGATGGGCTCACCGCGATCCCATGACGCATCGAACTGCTCGCCCGTCTCGAAGTCCACGCCGACGTAGTGGACGAGCACCTGATCTCCGGGCTTCGCCTCGTCACCGTCGCCGACGATGAGGTCAGTGATCACCAACTCGGCAGGGGCCGGCCCCTCGATAAAGTCGATTTCGGGCTTCTCGGACATCGGGCCTCCGTCGGTCATGGGCGGGTGGGTGGACAGTGCCGTTCATAGTACGGGCTGGACCTCACGCGCTACGGGCTCGAGATGAGGTCCACGACGAAGACGAGCGTCTCGCCCGGTGCGATCCCGGCGCCTGGCGGCGGGGTGTCGCCATAGGCCAGATCCGCCGGGATGACGAGAAGGCGCCGACCGCCTGGCTGCATCCCCGGGATGCCTTCCTGCCAGCCAGCAATGACATTGCCGAGAGGGAAGGTCACCGGCGTCCCCCGGGCCCAGGATGAATCGAAGATCGCACCCGAAGCGAGGCCCACGCCGCAGTACTCCACCGTGACCTCGGCTCCCGCAGCCACCTGGGCACCTGACCCCGTCACCACGTCCGCCACCACGAGTCGGGTCGCGGGAACGGCGCCTTCGAGCACCCCCACGATCGGAGCGGACCCGATGGTGGCCGTGGTGGCGACCTCGCCTTCGACGACCGCACCGTCGGGCAGGGCAGCAGCCGTCGTCGGGGGTCCGATCACGGCGCAGTCACTGGTCGCCCATGGCCCGGTGACCGGGGTGGACGATGACGAGCCGGCGTCGGAGCCACCGGACCCGCACCCGGCGAGGGCGACGGAGGCAGCGGCGATGGCCAAGATGACACCACGGAATCCCATGCCGGCAGCCTAGTGCCGCCCCTACTCACATGCTGGCGATGAGCTTCTCGACACGCTCGTCCACGCTCGCGAAGGGGTCCTTGCACAGGACCGTGCGCTGCGCCTGGTCATTGAGTTTGAGATGAACCCAATCCACGGTGAAGTCCCGGCGCCTCTCCTGCGCGCGCCGGATGAACTCCCCGCGGAGTCGCGCACGCGTCGTTTGAGGTGGAACGGATTTCGCTTCGAAGACCTCCGGCTCATGGGTGACGCGAGCTGCCCTCCCATGTCTTTCGAGCAGGTAGAACAGCCCCCGCGACCGTGTGACGTCGTGATACGCCAGGTCCACCTGCGCGATGCGCGGATCCGACAGCGTCAGTCCGTGCTTGCCCATGTAGCGGTCGAGCAGGGTCATCTTGATCGCCCAGTCGATCTCCTCGGCCACTGCGGAGATGTCCTGCGTCTCGACGGCCTTGAGTGTCCGCTCCCAAAGGTCTAGGCACCGGGCGTAGACGCCGCCGGGGTCGTCAAGGAGTCCTTGGCGGTCCGCGAAGTCCCGCGCCTTCTCGTAGAACTCTGTCTGGATCTGCACGCCGGTGAGTTCTCGGCCATTGGCCAGCTTCACCGTGCGACACCCGGTGGGGTCATGGCTGATTTCGCGGATCGCGCGGATGGGGTTCTCCAGGGTCATGTCGCGCAGGACGACGCCGGATTCCAGCATCCGCAGCACCAGATCCGCGGACGCCACCTTGATCAAGGTCGTGGTCTCGCTCATGTTCGAGTCGCCCACGATCACGTGAAGGCGTCGGTAGCGCTCTGCATCGGCATGCGGTTCATCCCGTGTGTTGATGATCGGCCTGCTCCGAGTGGTGGCGCTTGAAACGCCCTCCCAGATGTGATCAGCGCGCTGACTGATGCAAAAAACCGCACCGCGGGGAGTTTGCTGCACCTTGCCTGCTCCGCAGATGACCTGCCGGGAGACGAAGAAGGGCAGGATGGAGTCGGCCAGTCGCTGGAACTCGCCGTGGCGGGCGACGAGGAAGTTCTCGTGGCAGCCGTAGGAGTTGCCCGCACTGTCCGTGTTGTTCTTGAACAGGTAGATGTCCCCCGCGATGCCTTCCTCGTGCAAGCGACGCTCGGCATCGACGAGCAAGCCTTCGAGGATGCGCTCGCCCGCACGATCATGGGTGATGAGTTGAATGACGTCGTCGCACTCGGCAGTCGCGTACTCGGGGTGGCTGCCGACGTCGAGATAGAGCCGAGAGCCGTTGCGCAGGAAGACGTTGCTACTGCGCCCCCAGGACACGACACGCCGGAACAAATAGCGCGCGACCTCGTCCGGACTCAGACGCCGCTGGCCGCGGAACGTGCACGTGATTCCGTACTCGGTCTCGATGCCGTAGATGCGCCGGTCCACGACTAGTCGCCCTCGCCGCCCGCGGGAGGAAGATCCGGGGAGTCCGCAACTCCGGGGACCGGGGCCGCACCCGACTCGACTCCGAGCAGGGACGCCACGCGATCGGAGGGAATGCGCCTGAAGGTACGCCGTGGCCGCGATCGATCGAGGATCGCCACCTCGAGCTGATCGGGGCGCGGCGGGTTGCCGGACACCGCGCCCAGGGCCGTGACCGCCGATCGCAGCGCCTCCTCCAGACCCATGCCCGCGCGCCACCGCTGACCCAAAGACGCGGCGATCTCGTCTGCCTCGCCTCCCATGGCAAGGTAGCCGTGCTCATCGGCCACGGAACCATCGAATGTGAGGCGATAGATCTCGTCACCCTCGGGTACCTGGCCGACCTCGGCAACGACGAGTTCGACCTCGTAGGGCTTGGTGGTCTCCGTGAAGATCGATCCCAGGGTCTGGGCATACGCATTCGCGAGGCTGCGCCCCGTGACATCTCGGCGGTCATAAGCGTAGCCCCGCATATCAGCGAGGCGGACCCCGGCAACTCTCAGGTTTTCGAACTCGTTGTACTTGCCGACGGCCGCGAAGCCGATGCGATCGTAGATCTCGGAGACCTTGTGCAGCGAACGAGACGGGTTCTCGGCAACGAAGAGCACGCCCCCTTCGTACTGAAGCACGACAACACTGCGACCGCGGGCGATCCCCTTGCGGGCATAGTCGGCCTTGTCCTTGATGATCTGCTCGGGAGAGACATAGAACGGCATGCTCATGGAGTGCCTCCCGGCAAGGCTGCCGTCGGGCCGTCAGGATTCGTGTGCCGGGCAGCCACCACACTCTCCACAACAGAACCCACTTCGGCGTCGTCGAGCATGCGCACGCCCTCGGCGTCACCCACAGCGATCACGGGGAAGATCCGGCGCGTGAGGTCCGGGCCCCCCGTCGCCGAGTCGTCGTCCGCTGCGTCGTACAGGGCTTCGACCGATGCCATGACCGCGTCGTCCGTGCCCATCCCCGACCGGTAGAGCTTCTTCAGCGAGCCGCGGGCAAAGACCGAGCCCGATCCGACTGCATGGTGGTCGCGCTCTTCATATCGTCCGCCGGTGACGTCGTAGCTGAAGATCCGACCTCGGCGCCGGTCGAGGTCGTACCCGGCGAACAACGGGACGACAGCCAACCCCTGCATCGCCATGCCGAGGTTACCGCGAAGCAAGGTCGCCAGTCGGTTGGCCTTGCCGTCAAGGGATAACGGGACGCCCTCGATCTTCTCGTAGTGCTCGAGTTCGACCTGGAACAGTCGCACGAGTTCGACCGCCACCCCCGCGGCGCCGGCAATGCCGATGACCGAATGCTCATCGGCCGGGAACACCTTTTCGATATCTCGCTGCGCAATGAGGTTGCCCATCGTTGCCCGGCGATCGCCTGCCATGACGATCCCCCCGTCGCATACGAGCGCGACGATTGTCGTGGCATGCGGGACGTCGACGCGCCCCTCGAGACCCGCAGGCAGTCCCGTGGCGAGACCCGACCGCTGGAGGAACTCGGCGAAGGACGCACCGTGAGCCATGTACGACCCGGGCAGTCCAGGGGCCTCGGTCACTGGCCGCCCTTCTGGACGAACGATTTGACGAACTCCTCCGCGTTCTCCTCGAGGACCTCGTCGATCTCGTCGAGGATGGCATCAACGTCAGCGTCCATGTCGCTCGGGGATCGCTCGGGCAGCGCCACATCCTCGGCCTCGCTGGGCTCGGGGCGACGGCGCTGGTGGTCCTGGGTGCTCATGGGCCCACCCTAGTCGCGTCCACCCCCTCACCGCCCCCTCAACTGCCCCGGAGGGCCTCCAGCAGCTGCTCTGCCGTTTCCGCACGGTCGAGGAGGTGACCGACGTGGTCACGGGTGCCTCGGACCGGTTCCAGGGTCGGCACACGCTGGAGTGCGTCCTGCCCCGCGATATCGAAGATCACCGAGTCCCAGGACGCCGCGGCGACGGCGTCTCCGTAGCGGCGCAGGCACTCGCCACGGAAGTAGGCGCGGGTGTCCTCGGGCGGCCGCTCGCGCGCGATCATGACCCCCTCGTCGGTCGTGAGTCGCTCGAGGCGTCCCGTGGCCTCGAGCCGCAGAGCAAGTCCGCGTGCCGGGCGGATATCGGCGTACTGCACATCGACCAGCTCCAGACGCGCACTCCCCCAGTCGATGCCGTCGCGACGTCGGTAGCCGTCAAGTATGGCCAGTTTGGCGACCCAGTCGACACGGTCTGAGGCGAGTCGGGGATCTTCCTGCAGGTCGGCGAGCACACGGTCCCAGCGTTCAAGGATGTCCTGAGTCTGCGCGTCGACCCCCGCCACCGCCTGGCTTTCGCACAGGGCGACTGCCGCCTCCAGATAGGCGCGCTGGATCTCCAGCGCCGTCAGCCGTCGCCCGTCTCGGAGTTCGAGTCGATGGGTGAGTCCTGGATCATGGGACACCGCGTGGATTTCCCGTACCGGATCGACCAGGCTGAGGTCCTCGCGCATCGCCGCTGCCTCGATGAGCGCCAGGACGAGCGATGTGCTTCCCATCTTGAGATAGGTCGCAGCCTCGGCGAGGTTGGCGTCTCCGACGATGACGTGCAGTCGCCGGTGACGCTCTGGATCCGCATGGGGCTCATCCCGCGTGTTGATGATGGGTCTTTTGAGCGTTGTCTCCAGGCCGACCTCGACCTCGAAGAAGTCAGCGCGCTGCGACAGTTGGAATCCCTGCTCGCGCCCCTCCTGCCCTCGACCGACCCTGCCGGCCCCGGCGAAGACCTGCCGGGTGACGAAAAAGGGCGTGAGGTCGCGAACAATGTCCGGGAACGGCGTGCTGCGACGCATGAGGTAGTTCTCATGGCAGCCGTAGGACGCACCCTTGTTGTCGGTGTTGTTCTTGTACAGCTGGATGGTGAACGGACCTGTCCGAGTGGCCGCCTCCGCGGCGTCCGCCATGATCTCCATGCCGGCCCTGTCCCAGAGCACCGCATCCCGCGGGTTGGTGACCTCCGGGCTCGAGTACTCCGGATGCGCGTGATCCACGTAGAGCCGTGCCCCGTTGGTAAGGATGAGATTCGCCAGGCCCAGATCCTCGTCGGTGAGCTGGGACGGGTCAGCCTCGGCCCTCGACATGTCATACCCGCGCGCATCCCTGAGGGGATGCTCTTCGTCGTAGTCCCACCTCGGACGACTGCGTCGGTCGCCGACGGCGACACCGGAGTACGACGTGACCACGGCGGAGGAGGTCGTCATCGCATTGACATGGGGATGACCAGGCACGCTGATTCCGTACTCGGTCTCGATGCCCATAACGCGATGGACGCTCACCGGGAGGCCGCCTCTCCCGCGACCATCACAGGTACTGGCCGGTGTTGGCCACGGTGTCGATCAGGCGTCCCGCCTCCGTGCCCTGCTTGCCCTGGACGAGGGTCCTGATGAAGACGATCCTCTCGCCCTTCTTGCCTGAAATGCGCGCCCAATCGTCGGGGTTGGTCGTGTTGGGCAGGTCCTCGTTCTCGCGGAACTCATCGACGCAGGCCGTGAGCAGGTGCTGGACCCGAATCCCCTTGTGCCCTTCGTCGAGAAAGTCCTTGATCGCCATCTTCTTGGCCCTGGAGACGATGTTCTCGAGCATGGCACCGGAATTGAAGTCCTTGAAGTACAGGATCTCCTTGTCCCCGTTGGCGTAGGTGACCTCGAGGAATCTGTTGTCGTCGTCGTCGGAGTACATGCGCTCCACCGCGCGCTGGATCATGGCCGCACATGTCGCCTCGGCATCCTGGCCGTACTCGCCGAGATCGTCGGCATGAAGCGGAAGATCTGGCGTGAGGTACTTGCTGAGGATGTCCCGGGCGGCCTCGGCATCCGGTCGCTGAATCTTGATCTTCACATCGAGGCGACCGGGGCGCAGGATGGCCGGATCGATCATGTCCTCGCGATTGGAGGCGCCAATGACGATGACGTTCTCGAGGCTCTCGACGCCATCGATCTCGCTGAGCAGCTGGGGCACGATCGTGTTCTCCACATCGCTGGAGACCCCGGACCCTCGAGTGCGGAACAGCGAGTCCATCTCGTCGAAGAACACGATGACCGGCATCCCCTCCGATGCCTTCTCGCGCGCACGCTGGAAGACCAGGCGGATGTGACGCTCGGTCTCGCCGACGTACTTGTTGAGGAGCTCGGGCCCCTTGATATTGAGGAAGTACGAACGGCCTTCCTGACGCCCCGTGCGCTCAGCCACCTTCTTGGCGAGGGAATTGGCAACCGCCTTCGCGATGAGCGTCTTGCCACAGCCTGGTGGGCCGTAGAGAAGAATCCCCTTGGGCGGAGCCAGACGGTGCTCTTCGAAGAGGTCCGGATGCAAGAACGGCAATTCCACGGCGTCCTTGATCGCATCGATCTGACCGCCGAGCCCACCGATGTCCGCATAGTCGACGTCGGGAACTTCCTCGAGGACGAGTTCCTCGACCTCGGACTTGGGAATGACCTCGAAGACATAGCCGCTTCGCGGCTCCATGAGCAGGGAATCGCCGGCCCGGAGCCTCCGCTGGCGCAGCGGCTCCGCCAGGCCAACGACGCGCTCCTCATCGGCGCGGCCAATGACGAGGGCGCGCTCACCGTCCGAGAGCATCTCCTTGAACATGACGATCTCGCCGATGCGCTCGAACTCTCTGACCCCCACGATGTTGAGCGCCTCGTTGAGCATGACCTCCTGGCCGGGAAGCAGCGACTGCGCGTCGATATCGGGGATGGCGACCAGCCTCATCTTGCGACCTGAGACGGCGACGTCGAGCGAACCGTCATCGAGGTGTCCGAGGAAGACGCCGTAGGAGCCGGGCGGTTCGGCGAGCCGATCGACCTCAGCCTTGAGGGACACGATCTGCTCGCGGGCATCGCGAAGCGTTGCCACGAGACGTCCGTTGTGGGCCTGCGCCGCGGCGAGCTCGGACTCCAGGACGCGGAGACGCTCCTCGGGAGAGCGCATCCCAGTCTCGCGCTCGCTCATGGGCCACCTCCCTGGAGACACACCGCCTAGCCGTCGACCTCGACCCTACCCACAGGACCCGGCAATCCGCCCGTCACGCGCCGTCGGCAGCCGTGGCGGCCGCCTTGGCTGGGCGGCGGCGACGGGGAGGCGCCACCGTGCCGTCCGCGAGCCGTCGCACCGTCAGCAGGAAGCCCGTGTGACCGATCATGCGATGGTCAGGGCGCACCGCGAGGCCCTCCAGGTGCCAGGTGCGCACAAGCGACTCCTCCGCTCTCGGCTCCGTCCAGCCCCCACTGGACCTGAGGTCTTCGGCCACGCGGGACAGTTGCGTCGTCGTGGCCACGTAGACCACGAGCACGCCACCCGGACGCAGCGCCGCATGCACCGCCTCGATGTGCAGCCACGGGTCGAGCATGTCCAGAACCACCGCGTCGAAGGGCGGCGCAGGCGCCCAGGGTCGGTCGGCGACGTCGCCCACCAGGAGTGTCCAATTATCCGGGTGCTCCCCCCACCACCGAGTCACGTTGGAGTCCGCCGTCGCGGCAAAGTCGGGGCGGCGTTCGACGGAGACGACCTCGCCGGTCGAACCCACGGCCTGCAGCAGGGTGCACGTGAGGGCCCCCGACCCCGCTCCAGCCTCGAGCACTCTCCAGCCGGGCCTGAGCCCGGTGAGCATCGAGATCCGCGCGGCATCCTTGGGGTAGATCACCGCTGCTCCGCGGGGCATGGACAAGACGAAGTCCTCCAGCAAGGACCGCAGCGCGACATAGGCGGTTCCGCCGCTGCTGGACACGACGATCCCCTCGGGTCTGCCGAGGAGGTCGTCATGGGCAATCGAACCGCGATGAGTGTGGAAAGCAGCTCCCGGGGCGAGGATCAGCGTGTGATGCCTGCCCTTGTCATCGGTCAACTGCACGATGTCGCCTGGCTGCAACTCCCGATCGCCCATCACGCAAGGCTAATCCAGTCGCGTAAGTCGGCGAGGGTGACGCCCTCGAGACTGTCCACGACGGTGCGTCGATCGGCTGCCGGAATCGCCACGATGTGGGGAACCGCGACGACGAAAGCACCGCTCGCCTGTCCTGATGCCACCCCCGTGGGCGAGTCCTCGATCACGATGCAGTCGGTGATCTCGACCCCGAGACGGCGCGCTGCTTCGGTGTACGGTTCCGGGTGCGGCTTGCCCTCATTGACCTCGTCGCCGGCCACCGTGACATCGAAGGCCGGACTGGGGACCCCAGGACGATCGGCGACGGCGTCGGCGACGGCATCGAGCAGAAGCCGGTGGCTGGCCGAGACAAGGGCTGTCGGAATACCTGCTCGTCGGCATTCGACGAGCAGGTCTAGGGCGCCGGGCCGCCACTCGATGTCGCCGTTCCTCAGAAGGCCTTCCATGGTGGCCAGCAATGCCTGGCCGATGGCCTCGGGCGCCACCGTGGCCCCCGTGCGCTCGGCCATGTAGGCCGTCACCCGCTCGAGCGGCCCCCCGAGGCAGTGCGCCTGGTCCTCGCGCGTCCACTCACCGCCCCACGTGCCCACCGTGAGGCACTCGGCCTCCCACCACAGGTCCTCGCTGTCGATGAGCGTGCCGTCGAGATCGAAGAGCACAGCGCCGGGCAAGGTCACGCTGCAGGAGGCTACCCATGATGCCGACAGGGACGGCCAAGCCGCCCTTGCCCGACTGGCTCGGCACACGTTCACGGACCTGAGGCCAGCCGCCCGAGGCTGGCATAGGGTGGGCGGGTCCGGGAGGGGTGACCCCGGCATCGTGGTCCCCGGAAGGGATGGTCGGTCGGTGATCGAATTCGAGGCCCTGCCCGAACTCGTGGACCCCGTCCTCGTTGCTGCCTTCGAAGGCTGGAATGACGCGGGCGACGCAGCGAGCGACGCCGTCACCCACCTCATCGAGGTGTGGGGAGCGATGCCGCTGGCGGAGATGGATCCCGAGGACTACTACGACTATCAGGTGAACCGCCCCATGATCACCCTGGATGAACAGGCAGTTCGTCATCTGAACTGGCCAACGACGCGGCTGTACGTCGCGCGACTGCCTCTGGCGAGCCGGGACGTCGTCATCGTCCACGGGATCGAGCCCAATATGCGGTGGCGGCAATTCACTGAGGAGATCCTCACCTTGGCGAGTGAGCTAGGCGTCAGCCTGGTGGTGACGCTGGGGGCGCTCCTGTCGGATAGCCCGCACACCCGTCCTGTCCCTGTCACCGGCACATCGACGGACGCCGGCGCCGCACGCAGTCTCGGGGTCGAGCCATCGCACTACGAGGGGCCCACCGGCATCGTCGGCGTCATTCAGGAGGCGTGCGGTCGACGCGGGCTCCCGTCGGTGTCGCTGTGGGCCGCGGTTCCGCACTACGTCGCCCAGGCCCCATCGCCTAAGGCGACCCTTGCCCTGGTGCGGCGCGTCGAAGACCTCCTGGACGTCCCCGTCCCCCTCGGCGATCTCGTCGATGACGCGCGCGCATGGGAACTCGGCGTCGACGAACTCGCCGCGGACGACGACGAGGTCGCGGACTACGTCCGACAGCTCGAGGAGGCTCGGGACACCACCGACCTACCCGAGGCGACCGGAGAGGCGATCGCGCGAGAGTTCGAGCGCTACCTGCGCCGTCGCGGGGTCGACGAGGGCTAAGCGCGCGCGTGCATGGCCTGGTAGGCCCTGATGAGCGCATCAGTTGACGAGTCTCGGTCCACGGGGCGGTCCGCGTCCTGCAGGTCGGGCAGAATCGAATTGGCCATGGCCTTGCCGAGTTCCACACCCCATTGGTCAAAGCTGTCGATACCCCACACCGCGCCCTGCACGAACACGCTGTGTTCATAGAGTGCAATCAACGAGCCCAATGCATGCGGTTCGAGCCGGGCAGCGAGGATGAATGTCGAAGGACGATTGCCCGGCATGACCTTGTGCGGCACGAGTTCCTCGGGTGTGCCGTCGGCGCGCACTTCCTCGGCGGTGCGTCCGAAGGCGAGCACCGCAGCCTGGGCGAGCGCATTGGCGGCCAGCATGTCCTGCATGTCGAAGACCGGCTCAAGAGCCTGGGCGAAGAGGACGAAGTCGCACGACACGATCTGCGTGCCCTGGTGCAGCAGTTGGTAGAAGGAGTGCTGGCCGTTCGTGCCCGGCTCACCCCAGTAGATCGCTCCGGTGTTGTAGTCGACACGCGCCCCATCCAGGCGCACGGACTTCCCATTGCTCTCCATCGTCAGCTGCTGCAGGTAAGCCGGGAACCGGGCGAGGAACTGCGCATAGGGCAGGACGGCGTTCGTCGGTATGTCGAGGAAGTCGCGATTCCAGACGGCGATGAGACCCATCCGAAGGGGAATGTTGACCGACGGGTCCGCGTGCCGGAAATGCTCGTCCATGGCATGGAAGCCGGCCAGCAAGTCTGCGTAGCGCTCGGGGCCGATCGCGATCATGGTGCTCAGGCCGATCGCTGAGTCCATCGAGTAGCGTCCCCCGACCCAGTCCCAGAAACCGAACATGTTCGCTGTGTCGATGCCAAACGCGGCAACCCGCTCCGCGTTCGTCGACACAGCGACGAAATGGCGCGCGACCGCATCCTCGCCTAGGGCGTCAACCACCCATTGCCGAGCAGCCTTGGCATTGGTCAGGGTCTCCTGCGTGCCAAAGGTCTTCGACGCCACGATGAACAGCGTCTCCGCGGGATCAAGGTCACGGAGAGCCTCGGTAATGTCCGTAGGATCGATGTTCGACACAAATCTGAAGGTCATGTCCCGATCGGAGTAGTAGCGCAGGGCCAGATAGGCCATGGCCGGTCCCAGATCCGATCCGCCGATGCCGATATTGACCACATTGCGGATGCGCATGCCAGAGGCCCCTAGCCACGTGCCGCTGCGAACCTGATCGCTGAACGCGGCCATCCGATCGAGGACCTCGTGGACTTCTGCAACCACGTCCACTCCGTCGACGACGAGTGTGGCGTCACGTGGCAGCCGCAGGGCCGTGTGAAGCACTGATCGGTCCTCGGTCGAGTTGATGTGCTCCCCCGCGAACATCGCGTCACGACGCTCGAGGACGCCGCGCTCGACCGCGAGCTCGAGGAGCGCATCCATGATGTCGCGGGTCACTCGCTGCTTGCTGAAGTCCACCCGCAGCCCCGCGGCCTCGAGTGTCCACTCCGGTCCCCGGCCCGAATCGGCAGCAAAGAGCTCCCGCAGACTGCGCTCCCGTGCCGCGGTGGACAAGTCAAGGAGTCGCCTCCACGCCTGGGTTGTCGATGGGTCCATGCCGCCTTCAGGGTTGAGTGATGCGTCATTCATCTGACCAGCCTTGCACTACGGTGATCGTGTCGTACACCGTATGGCCTAACGGTCAGGGACCGACCACGTCGATTTCACGAAGGAGAGCCGCAGATGACCACAGAGAAGCCGATGCAGTTGGGAATGGTCGGCCTCGGTCGCATGGGGGCGAATATCGTCCGGCGCATCATGCGCGATGGCCACTCCGCGGTGGTGTACGACCGTGACCCAGCCGCGGTCGCTGCACTCGCCGCCGACGGAGCGGTCGGGGCGGATTCCCTCGCGGACCTGGTCGCCAAGATGGACGCCCCGCGCAACGTGTGGATCATGGTGCCCGCCGGTGGCATCACCCAAGCGGTGGTCGATGAGCTCGGTGGCCTCCTCGCGCCCGGCGACGCGATGATCGACGGAGGCAACTCCTACTACCGGGACGACATTCGCCGGTCGACCGCACTGAAGCCGAAAGGCATTCACTACATCGATTGCGGCACGTCCGGTGGCGTGTGGGGTCTCGAGCGTGGCTACTCACTCATGATCGGTGGCGACGACGAGTCCGTCGACCGGCTCGATCCCATTTGGAACTCGGTCGCGCCCGGGGTCGCCTCGGCCGACCGCACGGGCGATCGCACAGGCGACCTCCTTCCCGGAGAGGCCGGTTGGTTGCACTGTGGACCCAGCGGTGCGGGCCATTTCGTCAAGATGGTTCACAACGGCATCGAGTACGGGATCATGGCGGCGTATGCCGAGGGTCTGAATATCCTCAAGCACGCGGACACGGGACTGCGCCAGCGCGACGCAGACGCGGAGACCGCACCGCTGGAGAATCCTGAGTTCTACCAGTACCGGTTCGATCTGCCGGCCGTCGCCGAGGTGTGGCGGCGCGGAAGCGTCATCGGCTCGTGGCTCCTCGACCTCACCGCACTCGCCCTGAGCCGCTCAGGCGATCTCGACGAATTCGCCGGCCGCGTCTCGGATTCAGGTGAAGGCCGGTGGACATCTATCGCGGCCATCGAGGAAGGCGTACCCGCTCCTGTGCTCACCGAGGCCCTCTATTCGCGATTCGACAGCCAGGGCATGGCGGACTTCGCGTACAAGGTGCAATCGGCGCAGCGCAAGGAGTTCGGCGGACACGATGAGAAGAAGGACTAGCCGCGAGGATGCCGCAGGCCCGCGTTTGAGCCGCTCAGGCCACCGGCAGGTCGACCCCAAGCAACGCGTCGACAGCCTCGCGCATCCTCGCCGGCCCTGACCCGTCCTGCCCTCCACGCGCGAGGGCTGTCTGCGCGTAGTCGTCCACCGCCTCGATCATCGAGGGAGTGTCGAGGTCATCGGCTACGGCGGTCCGCATGCTGTCGATGAGCGCTGCTGGTCGCGGCCCGCTGGACAACGCGGCCGCCTGCGCCCATGTCACCAGGCGCTCTTGAGCTTCGACCAGACCCTCGTCGGTCCAGTCCCAGTCATGCCGGTAGTGGTGCGCCAGGACAGCGAGGCGGATCGCACCTGGGTGTACGCCCGCGGACCTGAGCCGGTGGACGAAGACGAGGTTGCCCAGCGACTTGCTCATCTTCACCCCGTCGAGTCCCACCATGCCCGCGTGGACATAGTCGCGGGCGTAGGGCCGAGAGTCTTCGAGGACCTCCGCGTGGCTCGCCCCCATCTCATGATGGGGGAAGATGAGATCGCGACCGCCGCCTTGCACATCGAACGTCATGCCTAGGTGGTCGAGCGCGATGGCGACGCATTCGATGTGCCAACCAGGTCGGCCGTGCCCCAGCGGGGTGTCCCAGGCGGGCTCCTCCGGGCGAGCCGCTCGCCACAGCAGCGGATCGAGGGGATCGCGTTTCCCTGGTCTCAGCGGATCGCCACCTCGCTCGGCGAAGAGCTCGAGCATGTCCTGCCGTGAGAGCCCCGACACGCTGCCGAAGAAGGGATCGGAAGCGATGTCGAAGTACAGGTCGCCGTCGACGTCGTAGACGGCACCTCGCTCCCTCAGCCCCTCGATGCAGTTGACGACGCTCGGGATCGACTCGACCGCGCCAACGTAGTCGTCCGGCGGAATCACTCGCAGGAATTCCATGTCCTCACGGAAGAGTTGCGTCTCCCTGCGGGCAATGGCCTGCCAGTCCTCTCCGGATGCGACCGCGCGTTCGAGGAGGGGGTCGTCGATATCAGTGACGTTCTGGACGTAGTGCACGCGGTGTCCCGCGTCGCGCCATGCCCTGTTGAGCGTGTCGAAAGCGAGATACGTCGCCGCGTGGCCCATGTGTGTAGCGTCGTACGGCGTGATGCCGCACACGTAGAGACGGGCCTCGTCTCCGGTGGCCGTCGGTCGTAGTTCCCCGCTCGCCGTGTCGTGCACGCGCACGGGCCGGCCTCCCGGTCCGAGTGAGGGCACTTCCGGGGCAGGCCATGACTGCATGCGGCGACCCTAGCCGTGCACTGATGGAGTGGGTGAGCCGGTCACATCGCGGGCCACGGAAGAGCGGGCCAGGCTCCTTCGGGGTGGGGGAATGCAGCGGATTCGAGCAGCGCGTCGAGACGATCGCGGGCCGCTCCGATCTCTGACGTGATCAGCAACGGCTCCAGCAACGTCTGCACCGAGGCCCAGTCACTAGCGAGCCGAAGGAGATCAGCCTGATCACCATCGTCGATGGCCTGCCCCGACCAGCCCCACAAAACGGTTCGCAGCTTGGGCTCGAGATGGAAGGTCAGCCCATGATCGATGCCGGTGACTGACCCGTCTCCACCGCGTAGGACATGGCCGCCTTTGCGATCAGCATTGTTGACGATGACATCGAGCAGCGCCACGCGCTTCAGAGCCTTCGAGTCCTCGTGTACGAGGCACACGTGATCACCCCGCGCTCCCTCCCCCTCCGCCACGACAATCCAGGATTCGTCGAGGCGGTCGACATCGATGACGTCGACCGGGGCACGAGCCTGATCTGCATCGACCCACGCCTGGAGACTCCCGGCGCCCATGGGGCCGTCGTCACGCCACACGGTGGGAGGAACGATGTCCCACCCAAGGAGATGGTCCACGACACCAGTTGCGACTTCGCGCTTGCCCAACGTGCCGGTCGGGAAATCCCAAAGGGGCCGCTCCCCGCGCTGCGGCTTGTAGACCGCGCGTACCGCGACCCCGTTGTCGTGGCACAGGACACGCATCGCGGAATTGGAGGAGTCCCAAAGGCGTCCCTCGATCTCGATATCCGCAATCTCGAGAAGGGCCCGATCGACCGCCGTCATGGGCGTCGCCGGTAGCCATTCAATCGGGGGCAGACGTGCCCGCCGGCATCCAGGGGCTGCAGGCAGAAGGGACACGGTGGTCGACCGGCGGCCACAAGCGCCTGAGCGCGCCGCGCGAACGCCGCAGCGGCCGGGATCCGCAAACTGACCCGAAGGGTGTCTGCCGCGGACGCATCGTCGTCGCCCGGCTCGGCCGGCTCGACCTCGCCGAGAGCATGCGCCTCGATCACCACCCTGTCTCCGCCCCCGCTCCCGGCATCCGCGGTCCACGCGATGCCGAGGGCACCCACGCGGAACTCATCTTCGAGCGGGAGAGCGAGCGGGGCGGTGTCATCGCTGCCGGCCTCGAGCGACTCCCCAGCCTGGGCGATGAGCCTCTCGACGCGCTCCGCCAGCATGGCCACCTGTGCCTTCTCCAGGGATACCGACGTGACCGAACTGCCGTCGGAGGCCTGCAGGTAAAAGGTGCGATCGCCCGGCATGCCCACGGTCCCCGCGACGAATCTGACCGGGTCGACGTAGGTGAAGATGCGCCTGGACACGCTGCCACGGTACCCAGGCGGAACTCTCAGCGCTCGCCCGAGCCGCCACCTACGACCGCAGTGCTGGACCGCTTGCGGGCCGAGCGCGTGAGCGGGGCGAGATCGCTTCCTCGGTCATTGACGTGGATGACCTGGGTCCCTCGTCGCGAGTAGCGCACGACCGAGACCGAGGCTGGGTCGATGACGATGCGCTGGAATGCGTCGAGGTGCATACCCAAAGCGTCGGCCACGATCGACTTGATGACATCGCCATGCGAGACAAGGACGTAAGCAGCGCGATCACCGAGCCGCTCGTTCCACTCGTGCACCGCAGCCAGGGCTCTCGCCTGCATGGCGGGTAGCGATTCGCCTTCGGGGAAGGTCACCGCCGACGGACGCTCCTGGACGGTGCGCCACAGAGGAAGCTTGGCCAGATCGGCGAGTGGACGATTGGTCCACTCTCCGTAGCGGCATTCCCCGAGCCGTTCGTCGATCTCGATCCCTCCGAGGGCACGCTGCTGGCTCACGATGGCTTCCGCGGTCTGCACGGTGCGCTCCAACGGGCTGCTCACGACCGCCGCGAGCCGAACGGGCTGCAGTCGGTGAGCCACGGCCTCCGCCTGAGCGATCCCCGCCTCGTCAAGGTGGACACCTGGTGTCCATCCGGCGAGCACACCGCGAGCATTGGCCTCCGTGCGACCATGGCGCACAAGGATGGCGACGGGCATGCTGCGAAGGTAGACCCCGCCAGGGTCGCTCTCAAGTGGGGGCTGCCCGGAAGTCCGCAAGCGCACCAGGGAGGCGCACGTGATCCGCATCATGGGGCGCTTTCACGAGGGGCGACTCGTCGACACGCCTGGCGCGACATCTCAGGTGACGACCGCGGCACTGGCCGATCTGCGTCGCGCCTGCAGTGATGCGAGCGACTTCGCCTGGATCGATCTCAGCGATCCGGCTCGGGCCGAGGTGGATCTCGTCGCCGCCGCCTTCGATCTCGAGCCGCTCCTCCTTGAGGATGCCACCTCGCGACAGCAGCGTGCAAAGATCGACATCGGTCCTCGCACACTTTTTGTCTTGCTCAAAGTCCTCGAATGGGTCGATGACACATCGGACGTCGAGACTGGTCAGGTCGCATGCTTCGTCGGACAGGGCTACGCGATCACGATCCGCGAGGGAAGGGCGGAGGACACCGATGTCGTGGCCGCACGACTTGCTGCGCACCCGGACCTCGTCGCCACCGGCCCGCTCAGCGTCTTCTGGGCAATCTCCGATGTCGCCGCCCGCCAGTACCTCGAGGTCGGCGAGGCGATCCAGTCAGACATCGAGGAGATCGAGCAGCAGGTCTTCTCGGCCCAGCCTTCTCAGGCCGCGAACCGGATCTACCGGCTGAACCGAGAGAACATCGAGATGAGACGAGCGGTCCAGCCCCTACTGTCCGAAGCCCAGCGACTTGCCCAGGGACCATCCGCCGACGTACCCGAGTCCCTCCGGCCGTACTTGCGCGACGTCGGAGACAACATGCTGCGTGCCGGTGACATGGTGGACGGATTCGACTCCACGCTGATGACCATGCTCATGGCGAGCACTGCGCGTCAGGATCTGCTCCAGAACCAGGACATGCGCAAGATCTCTGCTTGGGCCGCGATCATTGCGGTCCCCACGGCGATCGCGGGCATCTACGGAATGAACTTCGACGACATGCCCGAACTCCACTGGAGTTTGGGCTATCCCGTCGTTCTCCTGGCCATGCTGGGCGTGTGCCTTCTGTTGTACCGCGGATTCAAGAAGTCGGGCTGGCTCTGACCTACGTCGCCGAGATCGTCCCCGTCACCAACAGGGCCGCGATCACGGCCGCCAAGCCGAGGCGGTAGACAACGAACGGCATGTAGGAACCGGTGCGCAGGTACCGAAGGAGCCACGCGATCACGGCGTAGCCCACCCCGAAAGCGATGATCGTGGCCACGATCGTCTGCCCCCAGGCCACCTGGGGGTCGTCGCCGATCCGCGTCGCCTCGTAGAACCCCGAACCGAGGACGGCGGGGATGGCCAGAAGGAAGGCGTAGCGCGTCGCAGCTTCCCGGGTGAAGCCCAGGGTGAGACCCATCGTGATCGTCGCTCCCGATCGGGAGACCCCGGGTATGAGGGCGAGCGCCTGCGCAAGGCCGAGGGCCACCGCATCCTTGGCCCGTAGGTTCTCGATCTCGCGCTGCTTCGTGCCGAACCGGTCCGAGAGGCCGAGGAGGACACCGAAGACCGCGAGCATCGTTGCGGTGAGCCACAGGTTGCGGGCCACGGTCTCGATCTGGTCGGTGAACGCCAGTCCCAGGATCACGATCGGGATCGTCCCGAGGATGACATACCAACCCAGCAAGGCATCGTGATCGCGGCGCAGCGCGGGCTGCCAGAAACTACGCAACCAGGTCCTGATGATCCGGGCAATGTCCTGCCGGAAGTAGATGACGACGGCCGCCTCGGTGCCGATCTGAGTGACTGCCGTGAACGCTGCTCCCGGATCTCCCCAACCGAAGATGCGCGACAGGACCAGGACGTGCGCACTGGAGGAGATCGGGAGGAACTCCGTGAGGCCCTGGACGATCCCCAGGATGATGGCCTCGAACCATGTCATCGTGCCCGCTGACCTCTCTGCGACACCGGCATCGGGTTAGCCCTGCGCGAGCCCTGCCTCAGCCACGAGCGCCGGCATTGCGCGCAGTGACTCCAGCCGCTCTTCGAGGGATCCGTAATAGCTCGCGACCGTGAGCGTGGTGACTCCGGCGGCGGCATAGGCCTTGAGCCTGTCGACGATGACATCGGGTGGACCGATAAGCGCCGTACGCTGGATGAACTCCAAGGGCACCGCGGCAGCGGCGCCGGCGTAGTCCTTGGCCATGTACAGGTCCTGGATGCGCGCAGCGGCGTCACCGAATCCCATGCGTACGGCGAGGGCGTTGTAGAAGTTCTTCTCGCGAGAGCCCATGCCGCCGATGTAGAGCGCGCAGTAAGAGCGCACAGGTTCCGCGCACGCCTCGATGTCGTCACCGATGATCAGCGGCACTGTGGGCACGACATCGAAGCCCGCCATACCCATCCCGGCCTTCTCACGACCTGCGCGTACGTGGCTGATGACGTCGTCGGAGTTGTCGGGATCAAAGAAGATCGCCAGCCAGCCGTCGGCAATCTCTCCGGCAAGCTCGAGGTTCTTGGGGCCCACCGCTGCCAGGTAGATCGGGATTCGCTCGCGGACCGGGTGCACGGTCAAGGTGAGGGCCTTGCCCGGTCCGTCCGGGAGCGGCAGGGTGAAGAAGTCGCCCTCGTAGGTGAGTCGTTCGCGCGCCAGGGCCTTGCGCACGATGGCTACGTACTCGCGAGTGCGTGCCAGGGGCTTGTCGAAGCGCACCCCATGCCAGCCCTCGGATACCTGCGGCCCCGACACTCCCAGTCCGAGGCGGAATCTCCCGCCCGACAGGGTGTCCAAGGTGGCGGCTGTCATCGCGGTGTTGGCGGGAGTACGTCCGGGGATCTGGAAGATCGCGGAGCCCACGTCGATCCGTTCGGTCTGGGCGGCCACCCACGCGAGCACCGTCGCCGCATCGGAGCCGTATGCCTCCGCGGCCCAGACGACCGAGTAGCCCAGACGGTCGGCCTCCCGCGCCTGCTCGAGATTGTCCGCGTCGTTGCCCGCTCCCCAGTAACCCAGGTTGAGTCCCAGACGCATGTGCCCTCCCGTTGCCTTGGCGACCGCGCTCGCCAGGCGTGCGCGCGTGTCGGGCGAGCCTATCGGCACCCTGGGATGGCTAGGTTGCCCACGTGGAACGACGCCGACTGGGCTCGACGGGTGCAACCGTGGGAGTCGTCGGCCTCGGTACCTCGACCTGGGGCCTGGGCACGGGGCCGCAGGAGGCGGGCGAACACGTGGCCATGCTCCTCGACGCCGGCGGCAACGTCGTCGACGTGGATCCGAGCACCACCGACCCGGCAATCCTGCGTGACGCGATCGTCGGTGCCGGGGTGCGTCCCGAGATCTTCCTCAGCCTGCGTCTTCCCGCCGCTGAGTCACGGGGATCATTGCTGTCACACCTCGACGCGGCTCTCGGGTCGTTGGGCATCGATCACGCCGATCTGTGGATGATCGAGGGCTGGGCTGACGGCCTGCCCTGGGAGGAGATTGTCTCGGCGCTCGCGGTGGCCCAGCAGACCGGACGGGCGATGTACGTCGGACTGGCCCCCCGGGAGCCTTGGCAAGCATCGCTCGTGGCCGGCGCCCTCGCCTCGCATGCCGACCGCAGCGATCTCGCCGCACTCTGCTTTCCCTTCTCCCTGCTCGACGTCACGGGCGCGGGCCCGTACCGCGACATCGCCGACCTGCTCCGCCTCGGGATCATCGCGTCCTGGTCGCTCGCCGGCGGTGTGCTGACGGGCAAATACCGGCACGCCACTCCCCCGGATTCGCGCGGCGCGGGCGAGCGTTACGCCGATCGGCTACACCGATATCGAGAGCCCTGGGCACGGCCCGTCGTGGAGGGGCTCAGCGCCGCCGCCGAGGGACTCGGTGTTCCTACCGGGTCCCTGGCCCTCGCCTGGCTGCGCGAGCAGCCTCACGTAGCGACCACGCTTGTGGGCGCGCGGACCGCTCATCAGTGGCGCGCCGCCCTGGACAGCGCCCATGTCGCGGTGCCGTCCGAGATCCGTCACGTCCTCGATGAAGTCGCAACGCAGGCCAGCCATGTGGGTGAGAATGCGTATGAGGACACCTGATCGAGGAGGGACATGCCGCGCGCATCAACCTACGAGTTCCGCAAGGTGTCACTACCGAGGAACACCAGTCGCGACGTCGCTCGCAGCGTGCTCACCGAGTACGCCGAATACGGGCACTGGGAACTTGCTCGCGTAAGGGTCTACCCCGATGGCCGACGCACAGCATGGCTCAAGCGTCGTGTCATGCGTGTCACCCGCACCTGACGCCCCCTAGGCGAGTCGCCAGAACCTGTCGAGGGCGCGAACACCGAAGGTGACCGCATCGATCGGGACGCGTTCGTCGACCCCGTGGAACAGGGCCGTGAAGTCCAGATCTGGCGGGAGTTGCAGCGGCGAGAACCCGTAGCCGTGGATACCGAGTCGCGAGAACGCCTTGGCGTCGGTGCCAGCCGACAGGATGTACGGGGCGATCAGCGCTCCCGGATCCTCGCTCTCCAGTGCCGAGATCATGGCCGCCACGAGCGGCACCTCGAACGACGCCTCCAGGGCGACGTCGTGATTGATGAACTCTCGGCGGACCCGTGGCCCGAGCAGGCGATCGATCTCGCGAAGGAAGGCGTGCTCCTCGCCCGGGACGTATCGCCCGTCGACGACGGCGGTGGCCTCCGCCGGGATGACATTGGCCTTGTATCCGGCCTCGAGCATGGTCGGATTCGCCGTATTGCGAGTCCCGGCGCCGATGAAACGCGCAGCGGGGCCGAGCTGGGCTGCCAGCACCTCTTGGTCGTCGAGATCGAGGTCCACGCCGAAGGCATCGCCGATCGCCGTCACCATGTGTCGAGCCGTCGGCGACAACTGCACCGGCCAGCGATGTTCGCTGATCCTTGTGATGGCGGCGGCGATTTCGCTCACGGCGTTTGCGGGCGCGATCGCGGAGCCGTGGCCGGCTACCCCCTCGGCGATCAACCGCATCCAGGCGATGCCCTTCTCCGCGGTCTGGATGAGGTAGAGGCGCCGCTGATCCGGCAGGGTGAGCGAGAAGCCCCCCACCTCGCTCACGCCCTCGCTCACCCCGTCGAGCAGGTCGGGGCGGTGGTCGACGATCCAGTGCGATCCGTGCTGTCCCCCCGCCTCCTCGTCGGGAAGGAAGAGCAGGACGAGGTCGCGCTCCGGCACGCATCCAGCCCTCGCCCAGGCGCGCGCAAGCGACAGGATCATCGCGTCCATGTCTTTCATATCGACGGCACCGCGGCCCCAGACCATGTCGTCGATCACCTCAGCCGCGAAGGGGGGCACGCTCCAATGCGAGGCCTGCGCAGGGACGACGTCAAGGTGACCGTGCATGAGCAGGGCGGGCCTACTGGAATCACTTCCGGGGATGCGCGCGACGACACCCTGTCGGCGCGATGACGTCGTGCTGAAGCGTTCAGTGTCGAGCCCGACTTCCGTGAGGAGCGCTTCGACGTACTCCGCAGCCGCCGCCTCACCCGGACCATCGTCGGTGCCGTCGTTGGACGTGTCGAACCTGATGAGGTCCTGCAGGATCTGAACGACCTCCGACTGGGCGGCGGCTACCTCGAGGCTGGGCGCTTCCGGGATCACGTCGTCGGCCATGCTGCCCATCCTGCCCTGCCGGGCAAGCCGACGGGGTCGGCTTGGCCGACGCGCCGGGCCGAGGCGGGTGACAGGGTCGCGAGGACGGTTGTTATCCTCGCCATCGGCGATCCGGACGTGACCCCACGGCCCGATCCCAAGTCCGGGTGGCGGAATTGGCAGACGCGCTAGCTTGAGGTGCTAGTGCCCGCAAGGGCATGGGGGTTCAAGTCCCCCCTCGGACACGTCACTGGGAACAGGAGGCGCCCCGAGCGTTCGCTCGGGGTCTTGTGCCATACCGGATCGGTAGTGGCGTCGCTCCCGCGCGGTGGGCCGTTCGACCGGCCACGAACCAGGCGGAGGATCGCTCCGTCCGCAACAGACGCCAGGGGTGCACGGCCCTACGAGACGAGGTGAAGCATGATGGGGCATGCCGCTGACGAGGGTCGCCCCTACCCCGAGCGGTTTCCTTCACGAGGGGAATCGGGCAAACTTCCGCGCCGTCGCGCAGCTCGCGACCCGCGTCGGCGCGCAGATCGCCCTGCGGATCGACGACGCGGACGCGACGCGCTACAGGCCGGCATACGTCGAGGACATCTTCCGCACTCTCCACGCGATGGAGGTGCACTGGGACATCGGGCCGAGCGATCTCGCCGACTTTGAAGCCCACTGGAGCCAGCGCGCCAAGACGGACTACTACCGAGCGGAACTCGTCCGACTGCGCGCATCCATGGCGACGTACGCATGCGACTGTTCACGAGCCGTCCAGGTCGGGCCGGCGACCGGTGGATGCGTCGGAGGCTGTCGCACGCGCGACGTCCCGCTCGTCCCAGGCGAGTCGGTGCTCCGGGTCGCGGTGCCAATCGGCCCGCGAGTTCACGTCGGCCAGCTTGAGGTGGACCTTGCGGCTGAGATGGGCGACTTCATCGTGTGGCGACGAGATGACCTGCCGGCCTACCAACTCGTCTCCGTGGTGGAGGACCGCGACCTGGGCACGACACACATCGTGCGCGGCCGCGATCTCCTCGCCTCATCGGCGGCCCAGGTCTTCCTGGCGGACTCTCTCGGGGCGAGCAACGTGGCGGCCGCGACATACGTGCACCATGAGCTCATCACCGACAGCGACGGCCGCAAACTGTCCAAGACGCAGATCTCGCGGGAGTGACCATGACAGACAGTCCGGAGATCGGCGTATCCATCGAAGCCGCCGGCCTCGCCACGAATGTCCACGACACGGTCATCGATCCGGGCGGGGGCACGGTCCTACTCATCCACGGATCCGGTCCGGGGGTCAGCGCCTGGGCCAACTGGCGGCTGACGATCCCTGTCCTGCGCGAGCACTTCCGGGTGATCGCCCCGGACGTCGTCGGGTTCGGCTTCACCGAGCGCGACTCCTCGCGCTACAACCTGCAGGACTGGACCGCGCACATCGTCGGGGTCCTTGACGCCCTCGACGTCGAGCGCGCCCACGTGGTCGGCAACTCATTCGGAGGCTCACTCGCTCTCTCCCTCGCGATTCATCATGCCGATCGGGTGCGGCGCCTCGGCCTCATGGGCGCCGTTGGAGTGCCGTTCGCGATCACCTCGGGACTGGACGCCGTGTGGGGATATGAGCCGAGCGTCGAGAACATGGCCGAACTCCTGCGCATCTTCACGGCTACCCAGGCTCCGGGCATCGACGACCTGGCACGACTGAGATATGAGGCCAGCGTGCGCCCGGGCGTGCACGAGGCATATGCGTCGATGTTCCCCGCTCCGCGTCAGCGCTGGGTAGACGCCATGTCGCACCCGGACGAAGCGATCTCGTCCATCTCGGCCCCCACCATCATCTTCCACGGCCGTGAGGATCGCGTCATTCCCCTGACCACCTCGCTGCGCCTGCTCGAGTTGATCCCCGACGCCCAACTGCATGTCTTTGGCAATTGCGGGCACTGGACTCAGATTGAGCATGCCGACGAATTCGCCCGACTGCTTCGGGACTTCCTTCTCGACCGCTGACCGCGTCACATGCGCAGGTACGAGGCACCGTTCATGTCCAGAATGCCCCCGCTGGCCCACTCCGCGTCGGCCGAGGCCAGGTAAACCACCGCCGCGGCAATCTCCTCGGCGGTCGCGATACGCCCGAACGGGCTCTCTGCGCGGCGGATCTCACCGCCCTCGCCCTCCATCGCCTCGGTCGCCATCTCCGTATCGACGAATCCCGGCGCGATGGTGGTGACCGCGATCCCGCGACCGCCCAGGTACTTCGCCAGTGACTGTCCGAAAGCCGCGATGCCCGCTTTCGTGGCCCCATAGGCGGGACTGTGCGGCTCGCCGCGGAAGGCGCCGCGGGAGCCGATATTGATGACGCGTCCGCCCCGACCCATGTGGCGGACGGCGCACCAGGTCACGTTGGCGGGCCCGGTGAGATTGACCGCGATCGTCTCCTCCCAGGCACGCTGCCACTCCTCATATGACGTCTCATCGACCGGGTGACTGAAGAACACTCCGGCGTTGTTGACCAAGACGTCGATGCGGCCCAGGTGCTCGGCAGCCGCATCCACCGCTTCGCGGACCTGGTCGGCACTCCGCAAGTCCGCCTGAACAAGCAGATGACCCTCCCCGTCGAGTGAGCCCAGGACCTCCTCGGCCGCTTGGGAGGAGCTCCCGTAGTGCACGACGACGCGGTAACCCTCGGCTGCCAGCGCACGGGCGATGGCCGCACCGATACCTCGCGATCCACCGGTGACGAGGGCAGTGCGTGCATCGCTCGTGGTGACGTTGTCCATGGCGCCAGCCTAGGGAGCCCCTCCCTGCGCGGTCGCGCCGCGGCGTCTGGCAGGGTGAGCGCCATGGCACACGCGACCGGGGACGAGCCCGTCCACCTCAACAATCATCACCTCAACACGCTCACGGCGATCTTCAGTCATCCCACGAGTCACAACA
>JBMTDJ010000014.1:0-35577 GCA_049431945.1 Candidatus Nanopelagicales bacterium
CGATAGCCCGCCGCCGCCTCGGCGAGGGCCTCGTCGGAGAACTCCAGCATCGACCGATAGTGGGCCGAGCCGAGGTAGTAGCGAAGCTCGACCGGCCGTACTCGCTTGACCACCTCGGAGACAAGGAGGGAGTTGCCGAGGGACTTGCTCATCTTCTCCCCCGACGTGGTCACCCAGGCGTTGTGCATCCAGTACTGCGCGAAGCCATCCCCCGCAGCCTTGGACTGAGCAATCTCGTTTTCGTGATGAGGGAAGAGCAGGTCCATTCCGCCGCCGTGGATGTCGAACGCAGGGCCGAGGTATCGCTCGGCCATGGCGGAGCACTCAAGATGCCAGCCGGGACGTCCAGGTCCCCAGGGCGTCTGCCACAACGGCTCGCCGGGCTTGGCCGACTTCCAGAGCGCGAAGTCGCGCGGATCCCGCTTGACGCTCGCATCGGAATCGGCCGCCGGCTGCATGTCGTCGAGCCGCTGGCCGCTGAGCGCGCCATAGTCGGCGAAGGAACGCACGTCGAAGTACACGTCGCCATCCACGGCGTACGCGTGACCGGTGTCGATCAGACGCTGCATAAGCTCGACCATCTCCGGCACGTGCCCCGTCGCCCTCGGCTCGTAGGCCGGGGGAAGGCACCCGAGCACGTCGTAGGCCCACGTGAAGGCACGCTCGTTGCGCATCGCGACCTGCCAGAACGGCACGCCCTCCTCAGCTCCTCGCGCCAGGATCTTGTCGTCGATGTCGGTGACGTTGCGCACGAAGGTCACGTCGTATCCCGAGGCCATGAGCCACCGACGCAGGATGTCGAAGGCGAGCCCGGAGCGGATGTGCCCGACGTGCGGGGGCGCTTGGACGGTCGCCCCGCAGAGGTAGATCGACGCCCGACCCGGCTCGAGGGGCACGAAATCGCGCACCTCACGCGCGGCGGTGTCGTACAGGCGCAGGGTCACTCCGACAGGGTAGTGGCAGCCCTGCCCACGCCTTCGGCACGGATCCCGCAGGACGCCTCGGGTGTGTGAGCGTGATCGGCGCTAGTGCGGCAGGCGGGCGACGACCTTGTCTGGCGTGATTCGGCACACGACACGAACGTTGTCCGTGCCGTCGTCTCCCGTGTAGCGGTCGGTGCCGGTGTACTGCTGATTCAGGCGATCGATGAGCTCACGACCCCCCTCCTCCGTCATCGTGACCGTGCCGCGCACCTCGACGTAGGTGTAGGGGTTGTCCTTGGGATAGACGAGCAGCGTCACCTTGGGGTCGCGCTCCATGTTGAGGTACTTGCGTCGACCCTTGATGGTGGAGACGAGCAGGTCGTCACCGTCGCGCTCCACCCACACCACAGACAGTTGCGGGTAGCCATTGGGGTTGATCGTGGCCATAGTGGCGAACTCCGGTGCATCGAGCATTCCTCGTGCCTCCGGCGGGATGGTCGCTGTCATGGCTAGACCGTAGCGAACGGCGATGCTCTAGTCAGACGAGGCCACGAGGAGCGCCGTGGCGATCGCCGCCAGCCCCTCACCGCGGCCGGTGAGACCCAGTCCGTCGGTCGTCGTGCCCGAGATGCTCACAGGCGCGCCGGCGGCCACGCCGAGGGCCTGCTGCGCCTCCTCACGACGGCTGCCGATCCTCGGGCGGTTGCCAATCACCTGGATAGCGATGTTGCCGATCTCCCAACCGGATTCACGCGCGAGTTGGGCTGCATGGTCGAGGAGCTGAACTCCACTGGCGCCCGCCCACCGGGGATCGTCCACACCGAAGACCGAGCCGAGATCGCCGAGACCGGCAGCGGAGAGGACGGCGTCGCAGGCAGCATGGGCAGCGACGTCGCCGTCCGAATGGCCGTCCAGCCCGTCGCCCTCCCAGAGAAGGCCCGCCACCCAGAGAGGACGACCATGGGCGAAGGCATGGACGTCGACGCCGACACCCACCCGGCTAGCCGACGCCACCGGATGCCCTTCGGCGCGCCAGGATCGCCTCGGCAAGCACCAGGTCGATCGGCCTCGTGATCTTGAATGCCTCTTCGTGACCGGCCACGGTGCGCACGGCCACCCCCATGCGCTCGACCATCCCCGCATCATCGGTCGCGTCGCCGCCATCCGAAGACGCGTGCGCCTGCTGGAGCACATCGCGCGCGAAGCCCTGAGGAGTCTGGACGGCCCGCAATCGGGACCGATCCAAGGTCAACCTGACCACACCGCCGTCATCGACCTCCTTGATGGTGTCGACGACACCAAGAGTCGGGATGACCGCCTGAGCGCCGCCACGAACAGCGGCTGCGACCCGGTCGACGACGTCCGCCGGCACCAGCGGACGCGCGGCATCGTGGACGAGGACCACGTCGACCTCGGGTGCGAGCGCCAGGAGGGCCCGCGCCACGGAATCCTGCCGGGTCTCGCCACCGGACACGATCGTGATGGGCAGTTCAATTCCTGCAAGCAAGGCTCGGGATTCGTCGACGGCGTCCTCGGGCACGGCCACCACGATCACGTCGATGTCGCGTGCTGTCGCAAGGTTGCGCACAGCATGGAGCAGGATGGGCTGACCGGCAAGCGTGCGTAGGGCCTTCGGGGCACCCGGCCCCAGTCGCTCGCCGCGCCCGGCAGCAGGGACGATGACCGCGGTCATTCCTGACGTCAGTGCGTCGTCGCCCACGGCGACCTCCGCTTCGCATCCTGGGGCCGGCAGACCCGCGATGACCTAGGAGGCGAGAACCTCGTCGAGGATAGCCTCGGCCTTGTCCTCGTTGGTCTTCTCGGCCAGGGCGAGTTCGCTGACCAGGATCTGCCGTGCCTTCGCGAGCATGCGCTTCTCGCCCGCGGACAGTCCACGCTCGCGCTCGCGACGCCACAGGTCACGCACAACCTCGGCCACCTTGATGACGTCACCGGAGGCAAGCTTCTCGAGATTGGCCTTGTAGCGGCGCGACCAGTTGGTCGGCTCCTCGGTATAGGGCTGGCGGAGGACCTCGAACACCCGGTCGAGACCCTCGGCATTGACGACATCGCGGACGCCGACGAGGTCGACGTTGTCAGCTGGCACGCGGACTGTCAGATCCCCTTGGGCCACGCGGAGGACGAGGTACTCCTTCTCCGCTCCCTTGATGACCCGGACCTCGACGGCCTCGATGAGGGCAGCCCCGTGATGGGGGTAGACGACGGTGTCGCCAACCTTGAACGTCATAGAGAAAGACCCCTTTCCAGGTCCATCAGGATATCACGGGCCCCAGACGTCCCACCCCGCGTCCTGCGAGATCCACCCGCTACGCTGACGCGCGTGATCGCATCGCGCCATCGCCTCTCACGCACTCCTCGCTTCGCTCGCACGCTCGCGCTCGCCATGACCGTCGTCGCCGTCAGTCCCCTACTCGCCGGCTGCTGGCAGGGCTTCGGTGCCAGCACGACGATGCAGAACTCCATGAACTCCGGCAACGGCACGCAGGAGATCGTCGGGTCCCTGCGCATCGAGAATGCGACCATCGTGCGCAATGACGCGGGTCGCGCCTCGCTCGTCGTGGCCGTCTTCAATCAGGGCGACGCTCCTGACACCCTGTCCGCCGTCACCGTCGACGGACAGCAGGTCGCGTTCTCCCCGGTCACCATCGGGCCGGGCTCCTACACCACGTTTGGGTATGGCGCCGAAGGCGCACCAGCAGAGAACTTCCTCATCCTCGACCCGATCGCCACCCCCGCAGGCTCGTACTCGCCGGTGTCGATGGCTTTCACGACCAACGGCATCGTGGACTTCACGTCGCTCGTCGTCCCCGATGTCGGGTACTACGCGGGTTACGTGCCCGCGGCCAGCTAGGCCTCGACCGCGGCTACTACGCCTCGAACTTGTAGCCCAGACCGCGCACGGTGAGGATCAACGCGGGCTCCCGCGGGTTCTGCTCGACCTTCGCCCGCAGCCTCTTGACGTGGACGTCAAGGGTCTTGGTGTCGCCCACGTAGTCCGATCCCCAGACCCGGTCGATGATCTGCCCGCGGGTCAGTACGCGCCCCGCGTTGCGTACGAGGAGCTCGAGCAGGTCGAACTCCTTCAGTGGCATCGACACGGTTTCGCCGCGAACGGCCACGACATGCCGGTCGACGTCGATGCGCACCGGACCGGCCTCGAGAATGCTCGGCAGCATCTCGTCCGGCTCCCCTCTGCGGCGCAGGACTGCACGGATGCGGGCCACGAGTTCACGCGATGAGAAGGGCTTCGTGACGTAGTCGTCCGCCCCGAGCTCGAGCCCCACGACCTTGTCGACCTCGCCGTCCTTGGCCGTCACCATGATGATCGGCACAGACGACCGCTGACGCAGGGTGCGGCATACCTCGGTCCCCGAGATTCCCGGCAGCATGAGGTCCAGCAGGACCAGGTCCGCGCCGTGCCGATCGAATTCCTCCAGGGCGGTGGCACCATCGGACGCGATACCGACCTCGTACCCCTCTCTGCGCAGCATGAACGACAGCGCATCGGAGAACGACTCCTCGTCCTCGACGACCAGCACTCGCGTCACTGCGACTCCTCTTCGCTGTCGGTCGGCGCGGGATCGCCGGGCACCGCCGCGGCCATCGCTAGGGGCGGATCGACCTCGACTCCACCGGCAAGCGGAAGCCGCATGGTGAATGTCGAGCCCACGCCGAGCTCTGACCACACGGCCACGTCCCCGCCGTGGTTCTCGCACACGTGCTTGACGATCGACAGGCCAAGGCCAGTCCCTCCCGTCGAGCGGGATCGGGCCGGATCTGCTCGATAGAAGCGTTCGAAGATTCGATCGAGGTCGTGCGAGGCGATCCCGATCCCCTGATCCTTGACGTCGATCTCCACCATGCCCGAGTCAGCGCTCGCAGCAATGGCGACCCTCGTCTCATCAGGGGAGTACGTGACGGCGTTGCTCACCAGATTGCGGACAGCGGTGAGGATCTGCTGCCGATCGCCGACCATCTGGGCACCCGGCGCACCCAGCACCACGAGTTCGATCCCATGCGCGTCGGCGATCGGACGCACCTCGTCGACGGCCTGGCCGACTACCGAGTCGATATCGAAGAGCGCGGCGCGAGCCAGGGGGTCATCCCCCTGTAGCCGCGATAGCTCAATGATGTCGTTGATGAGCGAAGACAATCGCGACGACTCCACGATCATGCGCTCGGCGAACCGCTGCACGCTGTCCTTATCGTCAGCCGAACTGAGGATGGCCTCGGCCAGCAGCGCCAGGGCACCGACCGGGGTCTTGAGCTCGTGGCTGACATTGGCCACGAAGTCACGGCGCACGGCGTCGACCCGGCGTTCCTCGGCAAGGTCCTCCACGAGCACGACGTAGGTGCCGCTTGCCAAGGGTGCGACCGTGGCGCGCAGATCGAGCATGCCGCGGCCCAGCGGGGGTCGCCGTACACGGATCTCACGCTCCTGAGGAATCCCCCTGTCCGCGCAGTTCCGGATGAGATCGTGCACATCGGCGACGGCCAGGGCATCCCTGCGAACCAGGCCGAGCGCCTCAGCCCGAGGCGTGGTGCGCAGGACGTTGCCCTCGGCGTCCACGATGAGGGAGGCCAAGGGCAGGACACCAAGGAGGCCGACGACGTCGTCGGGGATGGGGCGACCCGCACCCGCGGCGAACTCCACGGGGTGGGCTGCGCGGGCGGAGCGTCCGGCCATGACCCCACGATAGGCGTCCGGGGGACGCCTGCATCCCGGGCACCGACACCCGGCGCCAGGATTGTCCGAGCGTTCACCCCCTGGGGTTCGACGTTCACCCTGGAGTCATCCGCCGTTCACCTACGCTGGCCACTATGTCCGACCGGGAGGTGCACCATGCGTGAGGCGTTCGCCGCCGAACTCGATGCGATCAGCGACGACCTGGTCCATCTGACCCGACTGGTCGGCTCGGCCATGAACCGCGCCACTCAGTCGCTCCTGGATGCCGACCTCAGGCTCGCGGAGGAGGTCATTGCCGCCGACGAGCAGGTCGACGTGATCACCTCGGAGACCGAGGAGAAGTGCTTCGACGTCATCGCACTGCAGGCACCGGTCGCCTCGGACCTGCGCATCGTCATCGGCGCACTGCGCATCGCGTCCTCCCTCGAGCGCATGGGTGACCTCGCCGAGCACGTGGCCAAGCAGGCGCGGATGCGCTACCCCGCAGCGGCCATCCCGCAAGAGCTCCGCGGCACGTTCGCTGAGATGGGAGGCATCGCTGAGGCGATCGTCTCCAAGACCGGCGCCGTCATCGCGACCAAGGACGTCTCCCTCGCCACCGACATTGCACGCCACGATGAGCAGATGGACCACCTCCACCGCGAGCTCTTCCGCATCGTGCTCTCCCCGTCCTGGAAGCACGGCGTCGAGGCAGCGATCGACGTGACCCTGCTCTCACGCTTCTACGAGCGATACGCCGATCACGCCGTGTCTGTCACTCGGCGCGTCGTGACTATCGTCACCGGCGAGCCGTACGCCGGAGTCACCCTCAAGGCGACGCCGTAGGCCTTCCGGCCCCCGGATCCTTGAGGCGGACGTGCTCCCTGACCGGGAATGGGCCAGACTAGGTAGCCGTTCTCCCGTCTCGGAGGTGGCCGTGAGCCGATACCTGCGCGATCCCCGGCCCCGTCGGGTCGCCGTGGTGTCGCTGCACACCTCCCCCCTGGATCAGCCGGGCACGGGCGATGCCGGGGGGCTCAATGTCTACGTCATGGAGACCGCACGGCGTCTTGCCGAAGCGGGCGTCGACGTCGAGATCTTCACGCGCGCCGTGTCATCAGCCAGGGCGCAGTCGATGGAGGTCGAGCCACGGGTGCGCGTGACGCACCTAAGGGCCGGACCGTTCGAGGAGCTTCCCAAGGAGGATCTCCCTGCGCAGATGTGCGCCTTCAGCGCGGAGTTGCTGCGCGTGGAGGCCTCGCGACCCCAAGGTTGGTTCGACTTGATCCATTCGCACTACTGGCTCTCGGGCCACGTGGGCTGGCTGGCATCGGAGCGATGGGACGTGCCCCTGGTCCACTCCATGCACACCATGGCGAAGGTGAAGAATGCCGAGCTCGCCGACGGCGACCGACCCGAGCCGCAGGTGCGCGTTGTCGGTGAGCAGCAGGTCGTCGACCACGCATCCCGGCTGATCGCCAACACCGGCGAGGAGGCTCGGGAACTGATCGACCTCTACGGCGCTTCCGCGGGGGCTATCGATGTCGTCCATCCCGGGGTGGATCTCGACGCCTTCTCGCCCGGCGATCGGCTCGCGGCCAGGTCGGCCCTCGGTGTCCGGCCGGATGCGCACGTGCTGCTCTTCGTCGGCCGCATTCAGCCCCTCAAGGCCCCCGACGTCCTCCTGCGCGCCGCAGCACGCATGCTTGCCGACGATCCTGCCCTCCGCGAGCGCCTCGTCGTCGTCGTGTGCGGGGGACCGTCAGGGAGCGGCCTCGAACACCCGAGCGGCCTGGCGGACCTCGCCCGAGATCTCGGCATCGCCGATGTCGTGCGGTTCGAGCCTCCGTCCGACCGCCGCCGGCTCGCGGACTGGTATCGAGCCGCCGACGCCACTGTCGTTCCCTCGTACTCGGAGTCCTTCGGGTTGGTGGCCGTGGAATCCCAGGCCTGCGGCACGCCCGTCGTCGCCGCGTCCGTGGGCGGGCTGCGCACCGCCGTCGCTGCAGGCCGGTCCGGGCTCCTTGTCCCCGGCCATGCGCCCGATGATTGGGCCGCTCACCTGCGCCGCATGCTCACTCCCGAGCGTGATCGTCTGGCGCGCGGAGCGCGGGCGCATGCGGAGGGTTTCAGTTGGGATGCCACCGCCACGGGACTCATCGCTTCGTACACACGAGCGATCGGGGAGCATGCCGCCCTGCCTCTCGCTGCCACCGCGCGATGACACGCGCCGCCGCCACCGACACGGTCGCAGCCGCGCTGACGGGCATGGGACTGCCCGTGGAGCAACCCGATCCGCACACATTCGTCGTCACGTTGGAGGGTGAGCGCAAGCTGCGCACCACCGTGTCGATTGCCGTGGGCGACCATGCCGTCTCCCTCAACGCCTTCGTCGCGCGTCGCCCCGATGAGAACGCCGAGGGCGTCTACCGATGGCTACTTGAACGCAATCGACGGATGTACGCCGTGGCCTTCTGCATCGACCACCTCGGCGATATCTACCTCTCCGGGCGCATGTCGCTGGATGCCGTCTCCGCTGAGGAGGTCGACCGAGTCCTCGGCTGCGTCGCGGAGTACTCAGACGACTCGTTCAACACCATCCTCGAGCTCGGCTTCGCCACGGCGATCCGTCGCGAGTGGAAGTGGCGCACCGATCGCGGAGAGCCGACGGGCAATCTCGAGGCTTTTCGACACCTCGCTGAGTCGCCGCGCGAGGGCTGACAGGATGGCGCCATGAGCGCGCCCTACACCCTGATCCTGCTCCGTCATGGCGAGAGCGAATGGAATGCTCGCAACCTCTTCACCGGCTGGGTCGACGTGGGGCTGTCCGACAAGGGGCAAGCGGAAGCCGCACGCGGTGGTCGCATGCTCGCCGAGTCGGGACTGCTTCCTGACGTCGTCCATACCTCCCTGCTCACACGCGCCATCACGACCGCCAACATCGCGCTGGGCGAGGCGGGCCGCGCGTGGATTCCCGTCGTGCGCAACTGGCGACTGAACGAGCGCCACTACGGGGACCTGCAGGGCAAGGACAAGAAGGCCACCCTCGATGAGTACGGCGAGGAGCAGTTCATGCTCTGGCGCCGGTCGTACGACATTCCCCCGCCCCCCATCGACCCCGATAGTGAGTTCGCGCAAACCTACGATCCCCGGTACGCGGCCCTTCCTCCCGACGCCCGGCCGCGGACTGAATGCCTCAAGGACGTCGTGCACCGCCTCATCCCCTACTGGGAGGACGTGATCGTCGCCGAGGGATTGCGTCAAGGCCGGACTGTTCTGGTCGCCGCGCACGGCAATTCCCTTCGAGCGTTGGTCAAGCACCTTGACGGCATCTCGGATGCAGACATCGCCGCGCTGAACATCCCGACAGGGATCCCGCTCGTCTATCGACTTGATGAGGATCTTCGCCCGATCGTGCCCGGCGGGGAGTACCTCGATCCACAGGCAGCAGCGGAGGCCGCCGCCGCGGTCGCCAATCAGGGCCGCTGAACCGGAGGGTTGCCATGGGCACCGAACGCCTCGATCTCGCCGACGCCACCCTGCGGGAGTGGACCGCCACCGTCCTCGCCGTCGATCCGGAGCAGGGGATCGTCCTGGACCGCTCAGCGTTCTACCCCGGTGGCGGGGGCCAGCCACCTGATCACGGGGTCCTGCTGTGGGGTGGCGTGCAGACGCGCATTGTCGGTGCGCGCTACGCGGACGACATCGTGCTCATTCCTGCCGAGGGAGACCCGCTCCCCGCGGTGGGCACCGAGGTCCAGGGCGCTCTCGATGACCCCCGGCGCAGCGCTCTCATGCGCACGCATTCCGGACTCCACGTGCTCTCTGGCGTCGTCTTCCGCGACTTCGGGGCACTCGTCACGGGCTCCAACATGGAGCCGCTGGAGGGTCGCCTGGACTTCAACCTCGACGGCATTCCCGAGGGCTTCAAGGAGTCCATCGAGGATGCCATCAACGCCGAGGTCGAGGCTGATCGCGCCATCGCGGCCTACACGCTTCCACGCGACGAGGCCTTCGCGATCCCCGACATCATTCGGACGGCAACCAATCTGCTGCCCCCTGATATCGAGATCGTGCGCATCGTCGACATCAACGGGCTCGACGTGCAGGCCGATGGCGGGACGCATGTCGCCTCGACTCGCCAGGTCGGTCGGATGCGCGTGGTCAAGGTCGAGAACAAGGGCAAGGGCTTCCGGCGCATCCGCATCGCGCTCGAAGACTGACCGACTAGCCCATCAGCTCGGCGATGCGCACCCGCACGTCGAAGAGGTAGACAAGGGCGACGACGACACCCGCGATTCCGATAATGCCCAGGGTGAGCCCGGGAATGAAGCCGGTGAGCATCGCCACCCCGGTGAGGATGAGCCACAGCACCTTGGACACGCGACCGACGGCGGGGAATGCCTGGGCAGGCCGGCGTACACAGTCGGCGAATGCCCAGATCTTCACCACCCCGAAGACAACCCACAGGACCAGGACGACGAGATTTTGCGTGAGATCGAACACCCCTCCAACGTACGCGCCCCGCCTGCGTTTCGCAGACGGGGCGCGCAGGTGACGCTCAGGGTCAGATGCCGACGGCCTCGCGGACGAGGACGACGGTGTTGTTCGCGGTCGACTTGGCATCGCGGCCGAGGCGCACCGCACGGTCGCGGGCGTCACCGGTGAGATCCTGCACATGCTCGCGAGCATCGCGAGTGAGATCGGTGACCTGATCCCAGGCCTTGCGAGCCGTCTGCGGCGCACTCACGACGCCCTCCTGGACCGACTCGATGACATCGGCGACCCGGGCAGGCATCTCGCGGGGAAGGGCAACGTTCGGCATCTCGACCTTGGGAAGGTCGAACTTGGGCAGATCGAACTTGGGCAGATCGAACTTGGGCAGATCGAACTTGGGCAGATCGAACGTGGGGACTTCGAACTTCGGCAGCTCGATCGAGGTGAAGGGGACAGTGCGCGGAGCCACGTTGCTCACCGCCTGCTGTGCGGTCGCTGCAGCCTTCGTCGTGGTGTCCTTGGCACTCGTCGCGGCCTTGATCGTCGTCGCCTTGGCCGTGGTGGCTGCCTTCGCGGTGGTGTCCTTCGCCGAGGTCGCGGCCTTCACCGTGGTGGCGCGAGCGGCAGCGACGGCGTTCTTGGGCTTGGCCTTGTCTGCAGACTTCTTCGAGGCGGTCTTCTTGACCGTGCTCGCATCCGGAGCAGTGACCTTGTGGGTCGAGGAGTTGCTCATGAGTTGTCCTCTCGTGTTTCGCGGGGGGTCTCCCCGGCTCGGTTCTCGGCCTGGAAGGCCCGGTAGATCTCCAACAGCGTGCGGCGCTGCGCATCCGTGAGGCTGGTGTCCGCGGCGACGGCGTCGACGACCGAGAGACTCGCCTCGGGTCGGTCGTCCTCGCTGAGGATCCCCGCCTGCACGTACAAGGTCTCGGCCGAGATCCTCAGGGCTCCGGCGAGCCGGTTGAGGATGTCGGCACTGGGGCGGCGTAGCCCCCGCTCGATCTGGCTCAGGTAGGGGTTGGAGACCCCCGCCGCCGCAGCGAGTTGCCGGACGGACATCTGAGCCTGGTCGCGCTGCTCGCGGATGTAGTCCCCGAGTGCCTCGATGCGTGCCATGTCTCCATGGTGCCCCCATGTGCTTGCAATTGCAAGCGGGGCGCTAGCGGGAGCAAGCGTGAGGTCCGTCACCTACGCCACGCGGGGCCTCATGCCTCCACGGAGGGCTCCCAACGCGGAAGGGAGGGACGACATCCGCGCCGGTCAACCCAGGGCGGCGGCGACCATCAGCCCGGCGACGACGACCACGCAGCCGAGCAGGCCGAGGGCCGCGATCACTCCGAGGGCCACGGGAAGGGCGCCGCGTCTGACGCGTGCAAGGACGCAGGCGTGAGCGATCCCGTAGTACGTGAGGATGAGTCCCGCCGAGATCGCGAGCGCGAAACCGATCCCGCCGAACGCGACGACACCGGCAGCAAGGACTGCAGCAGCAACCTCGGCCCGCCAGGGCACGGAGCGCGACGACGCCGTCGCGAAGCCGCCCGGCGCATCGCCTCCACGGCCCATCGCGAAGAGCGTGCGACCGATCCCGGCGAGCAGGGACAGCAGTACGGCGCCAGCCGCCATCACCGCCGCGATACGCACGGCGATTGCCAGTCCCGTTCCGCCGGCTGCATCCGCGATGGCCTCCAGCGGCGCCGTAGTCAGCGCTAGCCCGGCACCCACCGATGCCAGAACCGCAAGGCCCAGGGCGGTATACACGACGATGACGACGCCAAAGCTGATGATCATGGCGCGTGGAATCGTGCGTGCCGGGTCCCGCACCTCTTCCCCCAGCACCGTGATGCGCGCATAGCCAGCGAAGGCAACGAAGAGGATGCCCGACCCGGCGATCACACCCCATGCCGATGCCTGACCGGGTGAAGCCACCGCGATGCCGGGGCCGGACACAGCGGACGTCACGACCAGGGTCCCGAGGACGGTGAGGACGACGGCGATGAGCACGGCCGTGACCTTCATCGACTTGACGATGCCGCGCAGGTCCAGGGCCAGGGCGGCGCCGACAGCGATCAGGCCGACCAGACGCTCCTGGCCAGGCCACGCGTAGGCACCGATGGTGAGTGCTGCCGCCCCAGCCGATGCCGCCTTGCCCAAGACGAAGGCATAGCCCGCGATGACACTGGCCGAGCGCGACAAGTACGCGCGACCGTAGGCGTAGACGCCCCCGGACTGGGGCAGCGTGCGCGCGAGCGATGCCGTGGACGTCGCGTTGAGAGCGGCAACGGCGGCAGCGATCAGCAGAGCGGTGAGCAGCCCGCTTTCAGCGAGATCTACGGCCGGAGTCCATGCCGCGAAGACACCGGTGCCGAGCATGGCGCCGACGCCGATGACGGACGCTCCCCCCACGCCGAGGACTCGGCGAAGTTCGGCGTCCATGGCCTAGCCCACTGCCGCGACGATCTGGCCAGCGGGACGGCCGCCGCCTAGCAGGACCTGTCGCGACTGCGCGTCGATGACGTCGTTGTCGACACCGATCGCCTTGAGGATCCCGGCCATGGCGATCGGCCGCGCACGTCCCCCGCCATCCTCGATCTTCAAGGCCACCGATCGGCCGTCTGGAAGAACGACGAGGTAGACGGCCTCGGCCCCCTCCTTGACCAGCGACCCAGGCAGTGAACGTTGGAGTGCGGCCGCGTCGCGCGTGGTTCCCGCGACCCACGCCGGGTGGGTGCGCATCGCATCGGCGACACGACGTGCCGAGTCGTCGTCCGCCCCCGCGATGGCAGCACCGGTGCGCGCCAGCCCGGCGACGGTGAGGCCGAGCAGCGGAGCCCCACAGCCGTCAACCGCACTCGCCCAGGGCTCCTCGTCAGCCCGTTCGCCGATCTCGTCGACGATGGCACGCTGCAGCGGATGCTCGGGGGAGGTGTAATCCGAAGTCGGCCATCCGTTGACGACGCAGGTGAGCAGCATCGCCGCATGCTTGCCGGAGCAGTTCATGTACGTCGAGGTGGCGGTCCCACCTGCCAGTTGGACACCGAGTCGTACGGATTCATCGAGCGGCAGTTCCGCCGGAGTGAGCAGGGCCGACTCGTCCAGACTTCCCATGGCGAGGATGCGACGTACGCCCTCGACATGGAAGTCCTCGCCGCTGTGCGAGGCGGCGGCCAGGGCGAGGAGCTCACCGTCCAGCGGCAGTCCTGCACGCACCATCGCCGTGGCCTGGGCCGGCTTGTTTGCCGAGCGCGGCAGGATGCGGGCGCTCGGGTCACCCCAGGCCCGCTCCACGGTGCCGTCGGCAGCGAGTACGACCGCGTGTCCCCGGTGGACGCCCTCGATCACGTCGCCGCGGCGCACCTCGACCAGCACCTCGCTCACGCGGGCATCCTGTCAGGTCCGGTCCGCCACGGAGCAAGGCGTTACCGTGCGTTCATGCGAGCGGTAGTGCAGCGCGTCAACGGAGCAGATGTCGTCGTCGCGGGCGACGAGGTCGGCCGCATCGAGGGACCGGGCTTGCTCCTCCTCGTCGGTGTCACACACACCGACGATGAGGCGATCGCCCGGCGGCTCGCCCAGAAGGCCTATGACCTGCGCATCTTCGATGCCACGCGCTTCGACACCTGCACCGTCCCCAGCGGTGCAAAGGAGGTCTCGGCGTCCGATCTGGGGCTGCCCGTGCTCGTCGTCTCGCAGTTCACCCTTTACGCCGACACCCGCAAGGGGCGCCGCCCGACGTGGGATGCCGCGGCACGAGGAGACGTTGCCGAGCCTCTCGTCGCCACCGTCGTCGAGGAGTTGCGCGGTCGTGGCGCGACAGTCGCTACCGGTCGGTTCGGAGCGGACATGCGCGTGAGCCTGATCAACGACGGCCCCGTGACCATCATCATCGACGTCGACTAGCGGACGAGGATCACCGGTTCCTGCGAGGCGACCATGTCGCCGTCCGCGGTGCGCACGATGAGGTCAGCCGTCGGGTCGACAGAGCGCTTGACGACTGCCGTCGCGATCGGTCCGAGTTCGTAGTGCCGCGCCGCGGAGCCGATCCAGCCGATCGCGCGGTCGCCGAGGAGGACCGCATCCCCGTGCGACGGCAATGCCTCCGCGCTGCCGTCGAGGTGCAACAGGATGAGGCGCCTAGGGGGAGCTCCGAGATTGTGCACGCGCGCCACGGCCTCCTGGCCGCGGTAGCACCCCTTCGCCAGATGTACGGCGGGCCCGATCCAGCCCACCTCGTGCGGCAAGGTGCGGTGATCGGTCTCGAAGCCGATGCGCGGGGCGGCTGCGGCCACGCGCAGCGCCTCGAGCGCCCAGGTGCCTGCGGGCTCGTCACCGAGAGCGGCGACCAGGTCCTGTCGCGGCACGATCACCTCACGACCGACAAGCACATCGGGTCGGTGATCGACGTACTTCGACGCATCGCCGCCGCGGTCGCTGCCCGCGTCAGTGGAGCCGATGCCGGCGATGTCGGCGGGGACCAGCCACGTGGGATGGTCAGCGTGCGCCTCGCGGGTCGGCTGCCACACGACGGCCCAGTCGGGGGAGACATCGGCGACCTCAACCCGCAGCATGAACCGCATCGAGTCGAGGTAGGCCACCAGATCGCCAGCGGTGCCCGGCTCGACCGTGATCCATGTCGTGGTGCCATCGTCGACAACATGCATCTCGTGCTCCACGTGACCATGGGGGCTCAGGATGAGGGCGGTCGTCGACGCTCCGGGCACCAGCGACTCGAGGTGCTGGGTCGTCAGGCTGTGGAGCCACGTCAGCCGATCCGGTCCGGTGACGGTCACCACTCCGCGATGGGACAGGTCGACCGCGCCTCGTCCGGCTACGAGACGGCGCTGCTCAGCGTGGGGGTCGCCGTAGTGCCAGGGCACGCCATCGTCCACTGAGTTCTCTGGGGCGGGGCACGAACCCACAAGGCTCAGTGCCGGGCTCGCGTAGTCGCTCACATGCCGTCCAACGTCATGGCCGGCTCACGCCTTCCCGGCAGGTGCGGCAGACGCCGTGGATGGCCATGTGACCCACATCGGTCACGAACCCGCGCTCGCGCTCGAGTTCGTCCAGGAAGTCACGAGCGATCCCGGCAGGAATCGAGTCGATGCCGGCGCACTCTCGGCAGACGAGATGGATATGGAGGTCGTCGTCGACGGAGTGGTACGTCGGTGACCCATGCCCGAGGTGCGCATGGGTCACCAGCCCCACGCCTTCAAGGACCTCCAGCGTGCGATAGACGGTGGAGAGATTGACGCGCGGGGACTCTCCCTGGACCCGCACGAGAATCTCCTCCGGAGTCGCGTGCCCGAGATCATTGACCGCGGCGAGGACGAGCGCGCGCTGCGGGGTGACCCGATAGCCGTGCGCGTGTAGCCGGTCATCCCAGTCCGAAGGGGCCGGATCGGCGGTCGCGCCGGGCCCGTCCATCGACGGGTCGGGTGCTCCGGCCCGGGGGGCAGACACGACTACTCGGCCGGGCGCAGGCGTGCGGAGAGGTGATTGGTCATGGGCTCGCCCATAGCCGCCATGTCGAAGGTCCACATGAGCTCACCGTTGACCAGGCCGTAGAGGCGTTCACCCGCGCTGTAGGGCTTCGCACTGGGGGATGCGCTGATGACGTCGGTGCGCATGACGGCTCGCGCCCCGGTGATCCGCGCATCTTCGATACCGAGGACCTCGTGGGTGCCCAGCCAAAGCTCGGAGTACCCCGTGGGATGCGCGAGCATCACTTCGACCTGGCCATCCGGCTGCGGGCGCCAGAAGCCCGATTCCGTCGCGAGCGGTCGGACCTTCTCGCCGTCATCATCGAGGAGCCAGCTCCGCGATGCGTACATGAGGAAGGGACGGCCGTCGGTCGTGAATGAGACCTCCTGGCCGAAGCGGAAGTCCTCGATCGTGGGGTACTGCCCCAGACCGACCCCGACCCATTGGCCGATGAGCCACGACAGGGGAACGATTTCCTCCGGCAGGTCGGAGACGCTCATGTCCGAACTAGCCCTGACCCTTGAAGAGCTTGTAGACGACGTAGCCCGAGAACCACGTGATGAAGAGGATCGCGAGGACGAGGAGTCCTGTGTAGACGATCTCGAGCATGCGGTCAGCCTACCCCCGCGCCGCCCACGCGCCGATCCGGCGCACGAGGTCGTCGCCGATGGCTCCTTCGGCGTGGCCGAATCCAGGCTCGATCCACAGGTGGGATCCGGGCGCGGCATCGTGCAGGGCACGGGGATGGTCGAGCGGAAAGAATCCATCGGCGTCACCGTGGACGATGAGCAGATCCGTCCCGTGCGCGCGCACACGTGCCGCGGCCTCGGCCGGCGGCAACGGAGGCGGGTCGGGCCACGGGGTCGGATCAACTCGGGTGCCCAGTGCCGTGCGGATGTACGCGCGACCCGCTGCCGAGGAGATCCCCCGGTGGAGCCAGCGCATCGGTGTCGTGCCCTGGTAGTACCAGTAGGCAGGACCGCTCACCGCGACCACGGCATCGACGGAGTCGGGGATCAAGGCCGCATGGCGCAGCACGACCGCGGCACCCATGGAGAAGCCGACAGTGACGACCCGTCGGTAGCCCGATTCCCGTGCCCAGGCCACGGCTGCGTCGACATCCATCGGCTCACGGTGACCGAGGGTCGTCATGCCTCCGGAGTCCCCGTGACCTCGCTGCGTCACCGCGACCACCCCCGCATCGGCGGCCAGGATCCGGGCGATTCGCTCGACACGCTCCTGGTCGTGGGCCCCGCCGAAACCGTGGGCCACGACGATGGCGGTCCCCGTGTCCCCGTGGGGCAGATGCGCGGCGGCCAAGTCAATGCCGTCTGCGCTGCACAGGGAGAGGGGCTGCGCAGAGGCGCCGAGGGAGACCCGCTGCCGGCCCGGGGCGGCTGGGCTGTCGGCTGAGGCATCCTTCACGGGTCGGTATCCTCCCGTAGTGCGCCTGCTGCTGCTCACCCAGGCGGTGGAGCCCTCGATCGAGGTTCTGCCGGCGCTCAGCCTGCTCCCGCACGCCGTGCGCATCCTGCCCGCGCAGGCCACCGCACTGCTCGACGCGCCCCCGTGCGACGCGGTTCTCGTTGATGGGCGGCGCGACCTGCCCCACGTGCGCAGCCTCACGCGACTCATCCGCCAGACCGGCGTGGAGCATCCGCTCATCGTCATCGTGACGGAGGGAGGGCTCACCGCGCTTCAGCGTGACTGGGGCATTGACGAATTCGTCGTCGACACGTGCGGGCCGGCCGAGTTGGAGACGAGGCTGCGGCTCGCCGTCGCCCGAATGGACGCCGAACCCGACGAAGGCCCGGGTGAGATCCGCAGCGGCGACCTGTCGATCGATGAGGCCGGCTACGTCGCCCGCGTGCGCCAGCGCACTCTCGACCTCACCTTCAAGGAGTTCGAGCTCCTGCGCTATCTCGCGCAGCATCCGGGGCGCGTCTTCAGTCGGGCCCAGCTCCTCCAAGAGGTATGGGGGTACGACTACTTCGGGGGCACCCGCACGGTCGATGTTCACGTGCGGCGGCTGCGCGCCAAGCTCGGCCCGGAACACGACTCCCTCATCGGCACGGTCCGCAACGTCGGCTACCGATTCGTGCCGGCACGGCCCGACGAGGCGACCGTCTCCACCCTCGACGACGCCGACATCGACGCCGCCAGCGCGGTCGAGCGATGAGCAAAGTCGAGGTCCGCCGGCACCTCGACAGGACCGCGGTCCTCGACGTCTTCGAGCTCGTCGACGCTGCCGCCCGCCACGACGGGGTCACTCCCATCTCCGAGCACGTCCTCCTCCACCTGCGCCATGGAGGAGATGACGACGTACGACACCTGCTCTGTCGAGGCGATGACGGTCGCCTCCTCGGATATGCCCACATCGATGTCACCGACGCGGTCGAAGGCCCGAGCGTCGAGGCCGTCGTCTCGCCCTCATCGCGGCGCCGCGGTATTGGTCGATCGCTCGTCGAAGAAGCGATTCGGCTGAGCGACGATGCCGCTCCGGGCCTTGGCATGCGACTGTGGGCACACGGTGAGAGCGCCGCAGCGCGTGGCCTCGCAGCAGCTCTCGGCTTCATGCGCGTGCGCGTCCTGTGGCAGATGCGGCGGTCCCTCCTCGCACCGCTGCCCGATGTGTCCTTCCCCGCCGACATTCGACTGCGGTCATTCCTGCCCGGCCTCGACGATGAGGCGTGGCTCATCGTCAATCGCGCGGCCTTCGAGGCCCTCCCCGATCAGGGCGGATGGTCGATCGCTGATCTCCATCGCCGCATGTCGGAGCAGTGGTTCGACCCGACCGGCTTTCTCGTCGCTACATCGGCGTCGGGGGACCTCGTCGGCTTCCACTGGACCAAGGTGCACGGAGGTGAACACGCGGCCGGGGAAGCCGCCCACGCACGGTTGCACGCCGAGGGGGTCGACCACCCCCACGAACACGGGCACGAGGAACTCGGCGAGGTCTACGTCATCGGCGTCGCGCCCGAGTTCCGCGGCACCGGCTTGGGCCGCGCCCTCCTGATCGCCGGACTCCGCGACCTGGCCGCCCGAGGCCTTGCCCAGGCCATGCTCTACGTCGACGCCGACAACACCTCGGCCATCGCCCTTTACACGAGCGTCGGCTTCACCCACTGGGACACCGACGTGCTCTATCGCCGCGCCTGATTCGCTCCACTCTCATCGCCACCCGAGCCTTCATCTGGATGCCACCTGAGCATCATCCCCCCTGTGGGACGATGGGCGTATGTCCACCGACGCACCCCAGGCGCGCCTCCCGCAGGCTGAGGTCGAGTCGGATGACGCCGCAGTGGCCGCCGTCGAGGCCGAGGCTGGCCCCCTGCCTGCCGATCGGTTCCTTGACCGCGAGATCTCCTGGCTTGCCTTCAACGAGCGCGTCCTGCAGCTGTCCGAGGATCCCGACCTCGCCGTGCTCGAACGCGCCAAGTTCATCGCGATCTTCGCCAGCAATCTCGACGAGTTCTTCATGGTGCGCGTCGCCGGGCTCAAGCGGCGCATTGCAACGGGCATCGCCGTACGCGCTGCGAGCGGACTGACTCCGCGCGAGGTCCTCGAGGCCATCTGGAGCCGCGCCCACCTGCTCCAGCTCCAGCAGGCCACGCTCTTCCGCGACCAGGTGCGGCCCGCCCTCGCCGCACGCGGGGTGGAGATCCTCGACTGGTCCTCCCTCACCGCCGACGAGCGCACCGAGCTCGACGCCTTCTTCGACCAGCGCGTTTTCCCGGTGCTCACTCCACTCGCGGTCGATCCAAGTCACCCCTTTCCCTACATCAGCGGCCTGTCGCTCAACCTCGCGGTCGTCGTACGCAATCCCATGACCGGCACCGAACTCTTCGCTCGAGTCAAGGTGCCGCCGTCGCTGCCACGCTTCGTGCCCGTAGACGACGTGCGATTCGTGCCGCTGGAATCCGTGATCGCGGCTCACCTCGATGAGCTCTTCCCCGGCATGGACATCCTCCAGCACCACACCTTCCGTGTGACGCGCAACGAAGATGTCGAGGTCGAGGAGGACGACGCCGAGAACCTCCTCAAGGCGCTCGAGCGGGAGTTGTCACGCCGTCGATTCGGCCCGGCGGTGCGCCTTGAGGTGGAGAGTTCCATCGACCCCCACGTGCTCGAACTCCTCATGGACGAGCTCGATGTGAGCGAGCCCGAGGTCTTCCGCCTCCCCGGCCCACTCGATCTCACCGGGCTCTGGTCGCTCTACGCCGTCGATCGCGACGATCTCAAGCAGCCGAGCTTCGTGCCCCGCACGAGCCGGCAGCTCGCCGAGGTCGAGTCAGCCTCGGCCCCGGACATCCTCGCCGAGGTCAAGGAGAAGGACGTCCTCGTCCACCACCCCTACGACTCGTTCTCCACGAGCGTGCAGCTGTTCCTCGAACAAGCGGCCGTCGATCCGAACGTGCTCGCTATCAAGCAGACGCTCTACCGAACCAGCGGGGACTCCCCCATCGTCCAGGCGCTGATCGAGGCTGCGCGCAACGGCAAGCAGGTACTGGCTCTCGTCGAGATCAAGGCCCGCTTCGACGAGCAGAACAACATCGACTGGGGCAAGAAGCTCGAGGAGGCCGGCGTCCACGTCGTCTACGGCCTGGTCGGGCTCAAGACGCACTCGAAGCTCTCCATGGTGGTCCGTGATGACGGGGACCGCCTGCGTCGCTACTGCCATCTCGGCACCGGCAACTACCACCCCAAGACCGCCCGCCTCTACGAGGACTTCGGCCTCTTCACGTGTGACGACCAGGTCGGCGAGGACGTCTCGGACCTGTTCAACGTGCTGTCCGGCTATTCGATGAATACCGACTATCACCGCCTGCTCGTCGCCCCTCACTCGATCCGCAACGGCCTCATCGAGCGGATCGATCGTGAGATCGAGCATGCGCGCGCGGGCCTGAAGTCGGGCATCCGCTTCAAGGCCAACTCCATCGTGGACGAGCGGATCATCGACGCGCTCTATCGAGCCTCGCAAGCAGGCGTGCCGGTCAAGGTGTGGGTGCGGGGTATCTGCGCCCTGCGTCCGGGCGTGCCGGGACTGAGCGACAACATTGAGGTGATCAGCATCCTCGGACGCTTCCTTGAGCACTCGCGCGCCTACGAGTTCTGCAACGCCGGCGACACCGAGGTATGGATCGGATCGGCTGACCTCATGCACCGCAATCTGGACCGCCGCGTGGAGACCCTGGTCAGCCTCAAGAATCCTGAGCACGTCGCCGAGGTCGACGCACTATTCCTTCTGGCCTTCGACCCGGGCACCGCGGCTTGGGACCTGCGCTCGGACGGCTCGTGGGAGAGACGGACGCAGGCACCCGGCGGCGAGCCGCTGCGCGATCTGCAGGAGACCCTCATCGAGGTGCACCGCACTCGCGGTCGCCTGGTGTGAGGCCGGCGCCGAGGATCGCATGACGACCGCCCACCGCGAGGTCGAGCGCAAGTTCCGCGTCCCCGGAGGATTCGGCCTTCCCGACCTCGCGTCCATCCACGGTGTCGCACGCGCAGAGGCGCGGCCGGCATTCACCATGCGCAACGACTACTACGACACCGAGGACCTGCGGCTCTTCCGCTGGGGCATCACCCTCCGACGCCGGGAGGGCGGGCCGGATGCCGGCTGGCATCTCAAACTCCCCGTGAGCGGCTACGGCGAAGGCGTGCGCGATGAGATCCGAGCACCGCTCTCGACCGAGATTCCCACTGAACTCCTGCGGATCGTCACGCCCTTCGTCCGAACGGGGAGCGTGCAGCGGGTAGCGGGCCTGCATACCCATCGCACTCCGACCCTTCTGGTCGACGAGGACGGTCTCGCGCGCATCGAGGTCGTCGACGACCATGTCGACATCATCGGCGGCGAGAGCTTCCGCGAGATCGAGGCAGAGGCCCTCGTCGCGACCGACGGAGGCCTCGACGATGACTTGCTCCAGCGCGTGAGCGCCACGCTGCTTGCCGCTGGAGCATCACCGGGAACCACGAGCAAGGCGGGAGCAGCCCTCGGTCCGCGCGCCGCCGTACCCCCCGACGTCAGCGTGGCTCCCTGGCCAGATCACGACGCTCCCGCGGCAGACGTCGTCCATGCATATCTGGCTCACCACACGCGTCGGCTCCTCCTCGCCGATCTCGCGCTCCGACGCGACCTGCCCGACGCAGTCCACCAGATGCGCGTGAGCGCTCGGCGACTGCGCAGCGGACTGAAGGTGTTCGCTCCCCTCATCGACACGGACTGGGCGGCGACCCTCCGCGAGGAACTCGGATGGATGGCCGCGGGGCTGGGGCTCGCCCGTGACACGGAGGTCATGCAGGAGCGACTCGACACCCATGCCGCGATCCTCGACGACGGCGACGCCGACGTTGCTAGGGCTGTCATCGATCTCGCCCTCGCGACGCAAGTGCTCAAGGCCGAGGCGTCGGCTACCGCCGTCGTCGACTCCCCCAGGTACGCGCAACTCCTCGACGACCTTGTCGCGGGCGTCCGACGGCCCCCGTTCACGGCCCGTGCCGACCAGCCGGCCGACGAGGTCCTACCGCTGCTTGTGGCGAAGACCTTCCGTCGGCTGGTACGCCGCATCGCTGCACTGGCGATCGACGGACCCAGCCCGGTGTGGCACGAGGCCCGCATCGCGGCGAAGCGAGCTCGCTACGCCGCCGACGCCGTGGCACCGGTCCTCGGCAGGGACATGGCCCGTCTCGCCGAGCGTCTGGCCGACGTCACCGAGATCCTCGGCACCCACCAGGACGCTCACGTGGCCCAGCAAGCCCTCCGGTCCATGGCGGATGAGGCTCCACCGGCCGCTGCCTTCGCCCTGGGGCGCCTGGTGGGGGTCGAGGAGGCCGCCGAAATGGCGGATCGAGAGGCCTTCTTCACGCTCTGGCCCACGGTGGCCAAGGCGGCAAGACGGGCTCGCGTGGCCTGAAAGCGGCGAACGACACGAATTCCGCCCGGTCTCGACGTGAAGGACTCCCTGAGCGTCGATCACGGGCGGAGACGGTGCACAGCCCTACCGGTGGGGGACTTCCACCGCTCCTGGCCCTCTGTTCACCTTCATAGGCAAGACTGCGCCCATGGCCGACTCGGAGGTGGCCCGGCGGGAGGGCGAAGCCGCCCCTGACAGGCCGGTGCGCGCTGCGGGCGTGGTCGTCGTTCGCGGCAGCGCCTCGGGCCCCGAGGTGGTGGTGATCCATCGTGGTCTACGCGCGGATTGGTCCTTGCCCAAGGGCAAGGTCGAGCCTGGCGAGCATCCGGTGGTCGCGGCCGTCCGCGAGTGCGACGAGGAGACCGGTCTCGTGCCCATCCTCGGCCCGCCCCTCACCACTCAGGAGTACGTCGCCCTCGGCTCACCCAAGGTGGTGGACTACTGGGCGGCGCGCGTGGGCTCCGACGAGGGTTTCGCCCCGGACGATGAGGTCGAGGAGATCGCCTGGCTGCCTGCCGAGGCGGCTGCTAGCCGGCTGACGTATCCACGCGATGCCGATCTCATTCGCGAGGCAGTGGCTCTCCCGTCGAGTAGCCCGCTGATCCTGCTCAGGCACACCCAGGCTCTTAAGCGCTCGGACTTCAAGGGCAAGGTGGATGCAGAGCGACCGCTCTCCGGCAAGGGACGCTCGCAGGCGAAGGCACTGGTGCCCTTGCTCGCGGCATACGGAATCGAGTGGGTGCACTCGTCGGACGCCACGCGCTGCCGGGAGACCGTCAAACGATACGCGAAGTCCGTCGACACGAGCGTGCAACTCGAGCCGTCCTTGAGCGAGGAGGCGCACGCTGATCGACCCAAGCGTGCGGCGCGCCGGATGCGCGAACTCCTGCTCGACCCTCGACCCATGGTCGTCTGCACGCATCGGCCCGTGCTGCCCACCCTCGTCGAGGTCATCGCCGGACTGCGTATCACCGGCCCGCGCGATCTGGACCCCAAACTCCCTCCCGGCGGATTCCTCGTCGTGCATCGCCACTTCCCCGACAATGCCGAGGATCCGATCGTGCTCGGGGTCGAGCGGCACAGCGTCTCTCCCGAGTGAGGCTGAGCCCCCAGGGCTCGCGGGATCACCATTCATCCGATCGTGCGGATTCGTTCACCTGGAGTTCAGCATCACCCCGCCGCGGTGTCATCCGGGCTTCCTAGGTTCCTAGGCGTCCAGTCATCGACATTCAGGAGGACCAGGGTGACTCGCACCCGCACTGCCGCCATCGCGGCTCTCGCCATCTCCAGCGCCCTCGTGCTCGCCGCCTGCGGCGGTGGATCCGGCGGCGACTCCGGCGGCTCCGATCTCACAGGCGCCGTCCGCATCGACGGATCCTCGACCGTTTACCCTCTCACCGCACTCGCAGCCGAAGACTTCATGGCCGCCAACCCCGGGGTCCAGGTCACTGTCGCCGCCTCCGGCACCGGCGGCGGCTTCGAGAAGTTCTGCCGCGGTGAAACCGACGCGAACGATGCGTCCCGCGCCATCAAGGATGAGGAAGCCGCAGCCTGCGCCGAGGCCGGGGTCGACTTCGCCCAGCTCACTGTCGCAACCGATGCCCTCACGGTCGTCGTCAACAAGGAGAACACCTGGGCCACCTGCCTGACGGTGGAAGAACTCGCCAAGATCTGGGCGCCGGATTCCACTGTCTCGAACTGGAACGAGGTCCGTGCCGACTTCCCCGACGAGCCGCTGAAGCTCTTCGGCCCCGGCACCGACTCGGGGACCTTTGACTACTTCACGGACGAAATCAACGGCGAAGAGGGTGCAAGTCGCGCCGACTACACGCCAAGCGAGGACGACAACGTCATCGTCCAGGGTGTCAGTGGCTCGAAGGGTGGCCTCGGCTACTTCGGCTTCACCTACTACGAGGAGAACGCCGACAAGCTCAATGCCGTGGAGATCGATGGCGGCGCCGGGTGCGTCGCGCCCAGCGCAGAGAACGCGCAGAACGGCACCTACACGCCGCTTTCGCGCCCGCTCTTCGTCTACCCGTCCAAGCAGGCACTGGCACAGCCGCAGGTGAAGGCGTTCTTCGACTTCTACGTCGCCAATGACGCATCGATCGCTGAGGCAGCTCTCTTCATCCCTCTGAATGAGGAGCAGCGCGCCAAGCTGGAGGCTGACTACGCCGCCCTCTCCGGCTCCTAGTCCACGGCATTAACCACCTGAATAGGTTGCCATCATGAGTTCCGCACTGGCCGAGTCTGCCGCGGGGGGTCTCAACCCCCTGCGGCAGACAAAGCCGCGCTACGGAGAAAAGGTCATCCGCGGCATTCTTTTTGCCGCTGCCGCTGTCTCTATCCTCACGACCTTCGGGATCGTCATCTCCGTCCTGATCCCATCGCTGGAATTCTTCGCAGAGATTCCTCTCACGGAGTTTCTTTTCACCACGACGTGGACACCGCTATTCGCCAACCCTCAATACGGGGTACTGCCGCTCGTCATGGGCACGATGGTGATCACCATCATCGCGGTGGCCATCGCAATCCCTCTGGGGCTCGGCAGCGCGATCTACCTCTCGGAGTACGCCAAGCCCAAGGCTCGCAAGGTGCTCAAGCCCACCCTCGAGGTGCTGGCCGGCATCCCCACAGTTGTTTTCGGCTTCTTCGCGCTCGAATTCATCACGGAGTTCGTGCTCAAGCCCATCTTCCCCCAGATCGACATCTTCAACGCCCTCTCTGCCGGCATCGTGATGGGCATCATGATCATCCCCACCATCGCCTCCCTGTCCGAGGACGCCATGGCTGCGGTGCCCGCGGGCCTCCGCGATGGCGCTTATGCGCTCGGTGCCACGAAGCGGCAGGTAGCACTCCGAGTGGTCGTGCCGGCAGCGCTCTCGGGCATCGTGGCAGCGTTCGTCCTCGGCATCTCTCGGGCCATCGGTGAAACCATGATCGTGACCATCGCGGCCGGACTACAGCCCAACATGACCTTCAATCCCCTCGAAGGCATGCAGACGATGACGTCGTACATCGCCGCGGCAGGTGCCGGCGATGTGGCAACCGGAAGCATCGAGTACAAGTCGATCTTCGCAGTGGGATTGCTGCTCTTCGTTATCACATTCTTCATGAACATGATCAGCATCAGGCTGGTCCGCAGGTATCGGCAGGCCTACCAGTGACCACGACTCTTATCCCACCGGCAGACCCCCGTCAGGTTGATCTCGCCGGCAAGGGACAACCCCTCGCGGACAAGACATTCCGCTGGATCCTCTTCGTCTGCCTCGCGGTCGGCGTCGTCTTCCTCGGCGTTCTTCTGGCCTATGTCACGATCAAGGGCTGGCCGCGCCTCACGCCCACGCTGTGGGAGAACATGCCGTCGCTTCGCCGCCCGGAGCAGGCAGGAGCACAGTCCGCGATCACGGGCACGCTCTGGGTCATCGGCTTCACGGCGCTCTTCGCGCTGCCTATCGGCTTCCTCGGCGCGGTCTACATGGAGGAGTACGCGAACCCATCCAGCCGATTCACTCGATTCGTTGAGATCAACATCCAAAATCTCGCTGCCGTACCGTCAATCGTCTACGGCATCCTCGGGCTCGCAATTTTCGCCCGCGCGCTCGCCCTCGGTCAGACAGTGATCACCGCCGGGCTCACGCTTGCCCTCCTTGTGCTCCCGGTGATCATCGTGTCGACCCGCGAAGCTCTGCGGGCAGTGCCCCAGAACATTCGCCATGGCTCGCTGGCCCTCGGCGCCACCCTGTGGCAGACGACGTGGCGGCAGACGATGCCCGCCGCTGTGCCGGGGATGGCCACGGGCACGATCCTGGCGCTCTCCCGCGCCATTGGTGAGGCTGCACCCCTGCTGCTCCTCGGGGCTGTCACGTTCATCTCGTTCAACCCCACGGGCCCGTTCTCGGCCTACACGACCTTGCCTATCCAGATCTACAACTGGACCAAGGAGTCACGTGAGGAGTTCCAGATCCTGGCCTCGGCCACGATCGTTCTCCTCCTGGTCATCCTCTTGGCGATGAATGCCGTCGCCATCTTGATTCGCAACCGAACCCAGAAGCGTTGGTGACATGATGAGTAGGACCATGAGCGACATACACGATTCCGCCGCCCCGCAGTCCACGAACGACCTGGCAAACACAGGCCGCATGGACGTCTCGGCAGTGCTCGAGGGTGCTGAGATTCCCGAGACGGTCTCCAACATCGTCTTTGACCTGAACAACGTGCAGGTCTTCTACGGCGACTTCCAGGCCGTGCGCGACGTAACGATGCAGATCGGCCGCAACGAGATCACTGCATTCATCGGCCCGTCGGGGTGCGGCAAGTCGACCCTGCTGCGCAGCTTCAACAGGATGAACGATCTCATCCCAGGGGCACGTGTCGAGGGCCTGCTCGCGTATCACGGCTTCGACATCTACGGTCCCGGCGTCGATCCCATCGAGGTTCGACGCCGCATAGGCATGGTCTTCCAGAAGCCGAACGTCTTCCCCAAGTCCATCTACGAGAACGTCGCCTACGGTCCCAAGGTCAACGGCATGAAGGTCAACATGGACGACCTTGTCGAGGAGTGCCTCACCAAGGCGGCTCTCTGGGACGAGGTCAAGGACGATCTCAAGAAGAGCGCCTACGCGCTGTCCGGTGGACAGCAGCAGCGCCTTGTGATCGCCCGATGCATCGCGGTCAAGCCCGAGGTGATCCTCATGGACGAGCCGTGTGCTTCGCTGGATCCCATCGCCACGGCCAAGATCGAGGACCTCATGAAGGAACTCGCCAAGGACTACACGATCGTCATCGTGACCCATAACATGCAGCAGGCCGCCCGAGTCTCCGAGCGCACGGCGTTCTTCACCGCCGACGTGGACGCCGAGGGCGTGCGCCACGGTCGCCTCGTCGAGTACGGCCCGACCCGGCGTATCTTCACCGCGCCCCACGATCCGCGCACTGAGGACTACATCTCGGGACGCTTCGGCTGATCAGTCCGCCAGCGCGTATCCCGCCTCATCGACGGCCTCCCGGACCTGCTCAAGGTCCAAGGGCCCATCGCTCGTGACGGTGACCGCACCCTCCGCCAGGTCGACGTCGACCGAGCGCACGCCCGGGAGCAGCACGAGCTCGGTGGTCACCGCTCGTACGCAGTGATCGCATGTCATCCCGCTGACGTTGTAGGTGGCTGTCGTGATCATTGCTCACCCTCCGCGAGTGCCTTGAGTCGGGGCAGGGTCTCCTCGATGGCACGCGCGTTGCGGTTGTACGCGTCCATGAGCTTCAGTGCCCGGGCGGATCGGGCGGTGGTGGCATCGAAGGTCTCCGTGACTCGGGTGGTCCCGTCGGGCAAGGACTCAAGCTCGTAGCGCCAGCGATGGCCACCGAGATGAGCCCAGGCGATTCTGCGTCCCTCATCGAACTCCTTGACCTGATTGCCGATCCGATAAGGCACCACCAGGCGCATGTCCATGCCGAACTTGGCACCTATCGACAGTCTCTCGGGACCGGAGACAGAGCCCTTGACACAGCCCGATCCGTCGAAGTCCGCGTGACGGCGCGGGTCTGCCAGCAACTCGAAAATCCGCTCCGCTGGAGCTTCCACCTCGATCGATCTCGAGATGATCCACGGCGATCCCGTGTCTTCGACCTCCACCTGCGACATGCAGGACACGCTACGGTAGCCGACGCTCGGCATTCGACCTAGGCCGTTAACCCGGCATTCAAGTCAGCCTCACTCGTCTGTCACCACCACGGCCTACGTTGACCTGGTGATGGACCCCACTCCGGCACCAGCTCACCAGGTGTCGATCGCGAACAACGGCCGCTTCATGCTGCCAGTGTGCACGTGCGGCTGGATTGGGACGGCACGGCTCCACGACGCCGCAGCGCGCGAGGAAGCGCGTGATCACGCGTTGCTCTATGCCGAGGCCGATGTCAGCGTCGACCAGATTCGAGTCCTCGTCGTATCCGATCCTGCTGTGCCCGACCGAGACGAGTGAAGATCGGAGCGGCTCGCAGGACCACGTCGGGGATCGCGCCGATCAGGCGCACCTGAGCGCCGCGCCACCGCGGCACGCTTACGATCCGGCGAGGTCGCCGAAGCACCCCGATAACCGCATTCGCGACACGGTCCGGAGTCGTCGGCCGCAGTCCGGTGAAGGTCATCGCCACCGCAGGATCGTCGAGGATGTCAGTGATCATGGGCGTGAGCATCCCGTCGGGACAGACCACGCTCAGGCGCACGCCGGTGACCCCCTGGGCTCGGAGTTCGCCCTCGAGGCCGAGAGTGAAGGACAGGACGCCTGCCTTGGTCGCGGCGTAGACGCACTCGCCGGGCACGGGCACCCAGGAAGCGAGTGACCCGATGTTGACGATATGGCCACGCCCACGCCCTCCGTCACGTTCGCGCATGACCTCCACGGCCGCTCGTGTGCCGTGGATGACCCCGAGGAGGTTGACCGCGACGATCGAGTCGATGACCTCGTCGCCCTGGGTGGCAGCGTCCCCCGCGCCCAGGACCCCGGCGTTGTTGACCCACACATCTGGCTGGACCGATCGCGCAAGAGCGCGGCACGCGTCGGCATCACGCACGTCCAGGAGGTGCTCCGCTCCGGAGATGTCTGTCGCCGTGACGTCGTAGCCGGCCGCGCGCAAGTGATCGGCAATAGCCGCGCCGAGCCCGCGTCCCGCTCCGGTGACTACCGCCCGAGGCATCAGACGACCGCCGTGACGCCCTTGCCCAGCACGACGACGCCACCTTCGCTCACGGTGTAGAGCTCACGGTCGCGCTCGATATCGACACCGATCTGGGCACCGTCAGGCACGACGACGTTCTTGTCGAGGATGGCGTTGCGGATCACAGCATTGCAACCGATCCGAACTCCCGGGAGGATCACCGAGCCCTCGATGTAGGCACCGCCCTGGACCTGCACGTCAAAGGCGACGACCGACCCGCGGACGTGGGCCCCCGCGATGATCGAGCCAGTGCCCACCATCGACTCATGAGCGTTGCCCCCCTCGACGAACTTGGCCGGCGGGAGCGTGAGGTGGTTGGTGAGGATGGGCCAGCGTCGGTTGTAGAGATTGAAGATCGGGTGCACGGACACCAGGTCCATGTGAGCATCGTGATAGGCATCCAGCGTCCCGACATCGCGCCAGTAGCCGCGATCGCGATCGGTGGCCCCCGGAACCTCGTTGAGGGCGAAGTCGTAGACGCAGGCCCGACCTTGGTCGACCAGCATCGGGATGATGTTGCCGCCCATGTCGTGGACCGAGCCCTCGTCCGCGGCGTCGCTGCGCAGGGCATCGATGAGATCCGATGTTGTGAAGATGTAGTTGCCCATCGACACATACGACTCGTCGTCAGCTCCGGGAATTCCGGGCGGCTCCGCGGGCTTCTCGAGGAAGCGCCGGATGAGCACTCCGTCCTCCGCCGTGTCGATGACGCCGAATTGGTGCGCTAGCGCACGAGGTTGACGGATGCCCGCGACCGTGACTGCAGCACCGGTGTCGATGTGCGCCTGCACCATCTGCATGGGGTCCATGCGATAGACGTGATCTGCCCCGAAGACCGCGACATAGTCGGGACGCTCGTCATTGATGAGATTCAGGCTCTGGAAGATCGCATCCGCGCTGCCGGTGAACCACCTTGGCCCCAGGCGCTGCTGGGCAGGCACGGCGGTGACGTAGTCGCCGAGAAGGGGCGAGAGCCGCCAGGTCGTGGTGATGTGGCGATCCAGGGAATGGGACTTGTATTGGGTGAGCACCGCCACACGGCGGAACCCGGAGTTGATGAGGTTGGACAGGGCAAAGTCGATGAGCCGATAACTACCGCCGAAGGGCACGGCCGGCTTGGCGCGGTCGGCCGTCAGGGGCATCAGCCGCTTGCCAGCTCCCCCTGCGAGCACGATTCCCAGCACGTGCGGCCCTGTTTCCACACGTGCCAGCCTAGACCTCGGCCCACTGGGGTGCAGGGCCTACGCTGCACCCGTGAAGGTCGGCATCCTCACCCGTGAGTGGCCCCCGGACATCTATGGGGGAGCGGGTGTCCACGTGCGCGAACTCGTCGCGCACCTCGCGCCATTGATCGGCGTCGAGGTCCATTGCTTCGGTGGCCCCCGACCTGATGCCCAGGCCCATGCGGTGCCCGCCGAACTCACCGGGGCGAACCCTGCCCTGCAGACCATCGGGGTCGACCTGGAGATGGTCAACGACACCGCGGATGTGGATCTGCTCCATTCCCACACCTGGTACGCCAACCTTGCCGGTCACGTGGGCGGATTGCTGCACGGCGTTCCCCATGTCCTCACTGCCCACTCCCTGGAGCCGCTGCGCCCTTGGAAGGAGGAGCAGCTCGGCGGCGGATACCGGGTGAGCTCCTGGGCCGAGGCGACGGCGTACCACCATGCGCAGGCCATCATCGCCGTGAGTGAAGGCATGCGCAGCGATGTGCTGTCGGCGTACCCCGGCGTGGATCCGACGCGCGTGCACGTCGTGCACAACGGGATCGACACCGATAAGTACCGACCCGACGCCGGTGTCGACGCCCTTGAGCGGCACGGGGTCCCACTCGACCGCCCCTACGTGCTGTTCGTCGGGCGCATCACCCGACAGAAGGGGCTCGTCCACCTGCTCGCGGCCGCCCGTGACTTCGACCCCGACACGGTGCTCGTGCTCGCCGCGAGCTCCCCGGACACCCCCGAGATCGGCGCCGAAACGGCGTCTTTAGTCCACTCCCTTCGGGACGAGCGCGGCACTGAGTCCGTGGTGTGGATCCAGGAGCAGGCGAGTCTCGATGACGTCCGCCAGCTGCTCACCCATGCGCGCGTGTTCGCGTGCCCATCCGTCTACGAGCCCCTGGGCATCGTCAATCTCGAGGCCATGGCGTGCGAGACGGCGGTCGTGGCGAGCGCGGTAGGCGGCATCCCCGAGGTGGTCGTCGATGGTGTCACTGGCGCCCTCGTCCCCTACGACGCCGCGGATCCTCGCACTTTCGAACGCGACCTCGCGCAAGCAATCAACGATGTCGTCGCCGACCCCGAGCGCGCCGCCGAGATGGGCAGGGCAGGTCGTGCCCGAGCGATGGAAGACTTCAGCTGGGGCGCGATCGCCGAGAGGACGATCGCGGTATACGACGGGGCGATGCGGGTGTGAGCATTCAGACCCCCGTCGCGCACGACGCGCGACGCACCGCCATCGGCTATGCCCTCCTGCTCACGGGCACCGTGTTCTTCGCCCTCAATGGCACCGTCGTCAAGTCGATCCTGCTCAGCGGCGTGCCTGCCACCACGCTGTCGGAGACGCGGGCCTTCGGCGCCTTCGCGATTCTTTTCGTCGTAGTCGCCCTCACTCGACCCGGCGCCCTGAGGATCCGTCGCGACGAATGGAAGTTGCTGCTTGCCTACGGCGTGATCGGCGTCTCGATGACGCAGTTCCTCTACTTCGTGGCGATCGAGCGCATGCCCATCGGCATCGCACTCATCATCGAGTTCACCGCTCCCATCTGGGTCGTTCTCTGGGTGCGCTTCGGGCGCCGGCAGCCGGTCCGCAGCACGGTCTGGGTTGGCCTGCTGCTCGCCGTCATCGGCCTCGCGCTCGTCGCCCAGGTCTGGCAGGGCTTCACCTTCGATGGCCTTGGGGTCGCCGCCGCATTCGGAGCGGCCTTCGCGCTCGCCCTGTTCTTCATCCTCGGCGAGCACCAGCGACGCGGAGACCACCCCCGCGATGCGCTCTCGCTCACCATGTGGGGCATGGGCGGTGCCACGCTCTTCTGGCTCGTCGTCCCCCCGTGGTCCTTCGAGTCCTGGGCGACCTACGCCGGCACGAGCGCGCCCCTCGCCGGCGTAGGACCGCAGCTCCCCCTGTGGATCCTCACTCTGTGGATGGTGGTCATGGGCACCGTCGTGCCCTTCGTCCTCGCCATGACGGCCCTGGGCTACGTCACCGCTGCCCAGGCCTCGATCATCGGCATGACCGAGCCGCTCATGGCCTCGATCATCGCGTGGGTCGTCCTCGCGGAGGTGCTCACACCCGTCCAGCTCGCCGGCGGTGCCATCGTGCTGCTGGGCGTCTATCTCGCTGAGCGATCACGATGAGCGCTCCCGATCCCATAGAGCCATTGAGCCCGGTCAACGTCCCGCCGACATCGTCACGCTCGCAGGCCATCGGCGCCGTGATGTATCTCATCGCGGCCTTCCTCTTCGCGCTCAACGGCAGTATCGCCAAGGCCCAGATCGAAGCCGGCCTCAACGCCGTGCAGGTCACCGAGATCCGCACACTCGGCTGCGCACTGGTCTTGCTCGTCGTGGTCGCCGTAACGCGACCAGCATCGTTGAAGGTGCGGCGTGCAGAGGTCCCGTTCCTGCTGCTGTTCGGAATCCTCGCCTACCTCCTGACGCCGTTCCTGTTCTTCCTCAGCGTCTCGTATCTGCCCGTAGCCATTGCGGCGCTGCTTGCCTTCCTCGCCCCGGTGCTCGTGGCCCTGTGGCTTCGATTCGTCAAGCATGAGGCCGTCGGCCGCGGCATCTGGGTCGCACTCGCGCTGGTCATCGGCGGCCTGCTCCTGGTGTCCCAGGTGTGGTCGGGCATGACCCTCAGCCCCCTCGGAGTCCTCTTTGGCCTCCTCACCGCGGCAGCACTCGCCGCCTACCTCTTGCTCGGAGAGACAGGTGCGAAGCGCCGCGACGTGATGAGTCTGGCCTTCTGGGGATTCGCGATCGCGACCGTCACATGGAGCATCCTCGCCCCCTGGTGGGACTTCCCCTGGTCGATTCTTGGGACGACGACGGCATTGTTCGATGGGGCGGTCACGGGCATACCCGTGTGGTCGCTCGTCATCCTCATGATCATCGTGTCGGTCGTTCCCTTTGTGCTGGTGCTCATGTCACTGCAGCGCATCGGCGCGCAGCGCGGCGGGATTCTCGGCACGACCGAGCCCGTCTGGGCGGCGGTCATCGCCTTCGTCGTCCTCGGCGAGGTCATCACGCCCATCCAGGGACTCGGCGGCCTGGTCGTGCTCGCCGGCGTCATCGTGGCCGAACTGGCCTCCCAGCGAGCCCTGCGCGCCGCGGCATTCACCCCCTGACACGGATCTAGTCGTCCGGCGGGGCTGCATGGCGTCGGCGCAAGGGACAGGGGCAGCCGGTGTCCTGGTGGGCGGCAGCCGCCGTCGGCGTCGGGACGGCCGTCACGGTTTTCGCTGTGCTGTGGGACGGGGGGCAGCACCTGTTCTACCCCTGGGTGCAGATCTACGGAGAGATCTTCGGCTAGCCGGTGGCGAGGCGGACCATCGCCGCCTGCAGATCAGCACGCGCGGACTCGCTCGCCTCAGGGCCGAGCCCCGCGGACGCGAGCAGCCACGGCTCGAGGGTGAGCCATCCAACCATGAGCGCCACCACCTGCGACGCGCGAAGCCTCGCGGTCTCATCGTCCAGGCCGAGGGTGTCGCGACCGAGACCGCTGAGGTAGGCGACGATGGGGAACTCGGCCTGGTACCCCTCCGGCGCGGCGTCGTCGAGCACGACCTTGGTGAGCACGCGCACGTGGCTCCGCACGCGACCATCTTCAGGGTCGATCACAGCGTCGACCCCCCGCTCGCGAATGGCCGCCGCGCTCTCTGCCGCCAACTGCTCGAGGACGGCCTGCACGAGACCAGACTTGCTCCCGAAATAGTGATGGACGAGTCCATGGTTGACGCCGGCGCGCTCCGCAATGGCGCGAACGGAAACGGCGTTGGGTCCGACCTCCTCGAACAATGCCGCGGCCGCACTCACGAGCGACTGCTCGCTGGCGGCCCTGCCGCGAACGGAGGTGGAGGTCACGCGACGACTCTAGAACGGGTGGCACGCTTCCGCTCCCTGCCAGGGACTCTCAGACGATATTGCGCTCAGGACGCAGTTCGCCGCTGGCGAATCGTTCGACATCGAGGGGGCTCACGTCGATGAACGGCTCATCGCCGAGGTAGAGGTCGCGCAGGATCTCGCCGACCGCGGGGCCCTGGAGGAATCCATGCCCGGAGAAGCCGGTGGCGTAGAGGAAGCGCGACACGGATCGCGATTCACCGAGAAGCGCGTTGTGGTCCGGCGTCACCTCGTACAGCCCCGCCCACCCGCTGCGCACGCCGAGGTCGAGCAGGCTCGGTGCGCGATGCTCGGCCAACTCCGCGAGGCGCTCGGGGAAGTCCGCGTCGCGATCGACCTCGAAGCCGGGATCGGTGTCCTTGCGCGAGAATCCGGTGAGGATCCCCGGCCCCTCACGATGCCAGTAGAGACTCGTCGCGTAGTCGATGGTGAACGCGGTGTCGAAGGGTTCGGCCAGGGGCTCGGTGATGAGCAGTTCGCGCTTGTACGGCGTCACCGGAAGGTCGACCCCGACGTATGCCGCGATCTCGGGGGACCAGGCGCCCGCACAGTCGATGACGCAGCCCGTGGCCACATCGCCGTCGGCCGTATGCACGGAGGTGATCTCCCCGCCCGACATCGAGATGCCGGTCACGGCCACGCCCGTGCGGACGGTAGCCCCAAGCCTGCGGGCTCCGGTCGCGTAGCCCAGCACGACGGACTCGGGAGTGCAGTGACCATCGTTCGGCGACCACGCCGCCGCGAGCACGCCCTCGGGATCCAGGAGCGGCGACAGCCGACATGCCTCGTCGACATCGACCATGCGCGACTCGACGCCGAGGGAGTTTTGCAGCGCCACGGAGGCGGTGAAGAGTTCGACGTCCTCGGGCCGGGTGAGCACGAAGAGGTAGCCGCTGCGGTGCAGGTCGATCTCCTGGCCGGGACGCTGGGGGAAGTCGGCGAAGAGATCCAGCGACCGCTTGCCGAGCATGATGTTGAGCTCGTCGGAGAAGTTGGCACGCACACCGCCCGCGGCCTTGGACGTGGAGCCGCCCGAGAGCTCGCCCCGCTCGACGAGCACGACATCGACCCCGGCCTCCGCGAGATGGAATGCCGCGGATGTACCCATGACGCCGCCGCCCACGATGACGACGTCGGCGGTACCCGGCAGGCTCACAGACGGAAGCCAGGGTCGTACGGGAGTTCGGCTACGTCCATCTGCGCCTTCTGGAGCTTGCCGCTGTAGTCCCAGTTCATCGACTGCC
>JBMTDJ010000015.1:0-34309 GCA_049431945.1 Candidatus Nanopelagicales bacterium
CGGAGGAGAGCAGAGGGCATGGCAAAGAAGGACGGCGCGATCGAGCTCGAGGGCACGATCACCGAATCCTTGCCCAATGCAATGTTCCGGGTGGAACTGGACAACGGTCACAAGGTCCTGGCCCACATCAGCGGGAAGATGCGGATGCACTACATCCGAATCCTCCCCGATGACCGCGTCGTCGTGGAGCTGTCGCCCTACGACCTGACCCGGGGTCGCATCGTCTACAGGTACAAGTGACAGCAGCCAGCAAGGGCGTCAGGTAGAGAGTTGGGATTCCGGTGAAGGTCAAGCCGAGCGTCAAGAAGATCTGCGACAAGTGCAAGGTGATCCGTCGTCACGGGCGGGTCATGGTCATCTGCGACAACGTCCGCCACAAGCAGCGCCAAGGCTGACGCAACGTCGCGCGTGCAAGGGAGAGAAAACCCGACCACGCCCCCCCACGGACCAACCGGCCCGTGGACCGCGGTACCCGACCCCTACGGCCGGCACGTGCAGGCCGCAGGACGCCACCCTCGGACGAGAGGCCGAGGACCCCTCCGGGTGGAGGGGACCGGTGCCGCCACCACACCTCCCGCGAAGAGAAGAAGAGGACACCCATGGCACGTCTGGTCGGCGTCGACCTGCCCCGCGATAAGCGGATGGCCGTCGCGCTCACATACATCTACGGGGTTGGGCGCTCACGCGCTGCCGAGGCGCTCGTTGCCACGGGTATCAGCCCGGATCTGCGGGCCCGCGATCTCACCGACGATCAGGTGGTCGCCCTGCGCGATTGGATCGAAGCCAATCTGCGCGTCGAGGGTGACCTGCGCCGCGAGGTGGCAGCTGATATCCGCCGCAAGGTCGAGATCGGGTGCTACCAGGGCATCCGTCACCGCCGTGGCCTGCCGGTGCATGGCCAGCGCACCCACACCAACGCCCGCACCCGCAAGGGTCCCCGCAAGACCGTGGCCGGCAAGAAGAAGGCCGGCAAGTAGTAGTCCGCGGGTCTGCAGCCATGGCGACGTCCGTCGCCCCCTGGCCCCCAGCGGACCGATGACCTCAGGAGTAGATGCACATGCCTCCCAAGACCGGAGCAAAGGCGGGCGCCAAGAAGGTGCGCCGCAAGGAGAAGAAGAACATCGCCCACGGGCACGCTCACATCAAGAGCACGTTCAACAACACGATTGTGTCCATCACCGATCCGAGCGGTGCCGTGGTCGCCTGGTCCAGTTCGGGCCAGGTGGGCTTCAAGGGCAGCCGCAAGTCGACCCCCTTCGCAGCCCAACTCGCCGCTGAGTCGGCCGCCCGTCGGGCCATGGAGCACGGCATGCGCAAGGTCGATGTATTCGTGAAGGGTCCCGGCTCCGGCCGCGAGACCGCCATCCGCTCACTCCAGGCCACCGGCCTGGAGGTGGGCTCCATCCAGGACGTCACCCCGGTCCCCTTCAACGGGTGCCGCCCGCCCAAGCGCCGCCGCGTCTGAGAACGGAGAACTGAACACACCATGGCTCGATACACAGACGCCGACTGCAAGCGCTGCCGTCGCGAGAAGACCAAGCTCTTCCTCAAGGGCTCCAAGTGCGAATCGCCGAAGTGTCCCTTCGAGAAGCGCCCCTACCCGCCCGGGCAGCATGGCCGCGGCCGCACCAAGGACAGCGAGTACCTGCTGCAGCTCCGCGAGAAGCAGAAGGCCACGCGTATCTACGGCGTGCTCGAGAAGCAGTTCCGCAACTACTACGAAGAGGCGCACCGTCGCAGCGGCAAGACCGGCGACAACCTCATGCGCATCCTCGAGTCGCGCCTCGACAACGTCGTCTACCGCGCTGGCTTCGCCAAGTCGCGCGACATGGCGCGCCAGCTCGTGACGCACGGCCACTTCACCGTCAACGGCCACAAGGTCGACATCCCGTCGTACCGCGTGCAGCCCAACGACATCATCGAGGTCCGTCTCGGCTCCCGTGAGATGACGCCCTTCGTCGTCGCCCACGCTGAGATCGGCGAGCGGCCCGTGCCGGCATGGCTCGAGGTCATCCCGTCGCAGATGCGGATCCTCGTCCACTCGCTGCCCTCGCGCCAGGTCATCGACACCCCGGTGCAGGAGCAGCTCATCGTCGAGCTCTACTCCAAGTAGTCCAGCAGTCCCTTCCCCATATCCCGACGTCATATAGCGGTCGTCGCCGAAAGGACATCACGTGCTCATCACGCAGCGCCCCATCCTCACCGAGGAGCCCATCAGCGAGTTCCGGTCGCGGTTCGTCCTCGAGCCGCTCGAGCCGGGCTTCGGCTACACGCTGGGCAACTCGATGCGCCGCACTCTGCTCTCCTCGATTCCCGGTGCAGCCGTCACCAGCCTCCGCATCGACGGCGTCCTCCACGAGTTCACGACCATCCCGGGCGTGAAGGAGGACGTCACCGAGCTCATCCTCAACATCAAGCAGCTGGTCGTCTCGTCCGACCACGACGAGCCCGTCGTGATGTACCTGCGCAAGCAGGGCCCCGGCGCGGTCGTGGCCGCTGACATCGCGCCCCCGGCCGGCGTCGAGGTGCACAACCCCGACCTGCACATCGCGACGCTCAATGACAAGGGCAAGCTCGAGATGGAGCTGGTCGTGGAGCGCGGTCGCGGATACGTCTCCGCCTCGCTCAACAAGCAGCCCGGTCAGGAGATCGGCCGTATCCCGGTCGACTCGATCTACTCCCCGGTGCTCAAGGTGACCTACAAGGTCGAGGCCACCCGCGTCGAGCAGCGCACCGACTTCGACAAGCTCGTCCTCGACGTAGAGACCAAGCCCTCGATGCTCCCGCGTGACGCTGTCGCATCGGCCGGTAAGACCCTCGTCGAGCTCTTCGGCCTCGCGCGCGAACTCAATGTCGAGGCCGAGGGCATCGATATCGGGCCTTCGCCCGCCGATGCCTTCGTCGCCGAGCAACTGTCGACGCCGATCGAGCAGCTCGATCTCACGGTCCGCTCGTACAACTGCCTCAAGCGCGAAGGCATCCACACCGTGGGCGAGCTCATCGGCCGCAGTGAGGCCGATCTGCTCGACATCCGCAACTTCGGCGCCAAGTCCATCGACGAGGTCAAGGTCAAGCTCGTCAGCCTCGGCCTTGCGCTCAAGGACAGCCCGCCCGGATTCGATCCCACCGCAGCCGTCTACTTCAGCGATGAGGATGACGACGATGACGACCTCGGCTTCGTCGAGGACGAGCAGCTCTAACCGATCAGCCACCCGCGACAAGGAGTAATGACATGCCTACCCCAACCAAGGGTCCCCGCCTGGGTGGCGGACCGGCGCACGAGCGCCTCATGCTCGCCAACCTCGCCACGGCGCTCTTCGAGCACGGTCGCATCACCACGACGGAGGCCAAGGCGAAGCGCCTGCGCCCCCTCGCCGAGCGCCTGATCACCTTCGCCAAGCGCGGCGATCTCTCCGCGCGACGCCGGGTGCTCACGGTGGTTCGCGATAAGGATGTCGTGCACGTGCTCTTCACCGAGATCGGTCCGCGCTACGCCACGCGTCAGGGCGGCTACACCCGCATCGTCAAGGTGGGACCGCGCAAGGGCGACAACGCCCCCATGGCCGTGATCGAGCTCGTCGAGCCGCTCGCCGAGCAGGTCGTCGCCGAGGCGACAGGTGCCACCAAGCGTGCTGCTAAGGAGAAGGCTGCGAAGCAGACTGCTCCGGCTGCTGCCGTGCCCGCCGCGGACGATGTCGTGGTGGAGACAGTCGTCGAGGCGGCCGAGGTGCCAACGGACGAGGTGGTCGAGGAGACCGTGGAGGCTGTCGACACCGATGCTGCCGACGATGCGGCTGAGCCGGCCGAGGCGACCGAAGACAACGACAAGGCCTGACACGTTCGCACGTGACACAGGAAGCGTCAGACCTCCCGCGTGGGGTCTGACGCTTCCTCGTCTGTGGAGGGACACGACTGTGGAGGGGCGATGACCCGACTGCGGTTGGACCTTGCGTACGACGGAACGGCGTACTCCGGCTGGGCCCGCCAGCCAGATCTCCGCACTGTCCAGGGTGTCGTCGAAGCAGCGCTGACGCAGGCCCTGCGCCTCGCGGAGCGCGCGGCGATCACCTGTGCCGGTCGCACGGACGCCGGAGTGCACGCTCGGGGTCAGGTTGCCCACGTGGACCTCGCCCTAGACCCCGGTGACCTCGATGTGGCAAGTCTCGCGCGCAGTGTGCGCGGACTTCTGCCAGAGGACGTCTGGCTCCGGGCGCTCTCGATCGCGCCGGACGACTTCGACGCTCGCTTCTCCGCCCTCTCGCGCCGCTACTCGTACCGCGTGAGCGACGACCCGCTCTCGTGGGATCCGCTGCGGCGCCACGACACCCTGAGGCACCCCCGAGCGCTCGACCTCGAAGCGATGAATGAGGCGGCACAGGCGATCCTCGGAGAGCATGACTTCGCCGCCCTGTGCAGACCTCGGGAGGGTGCCTCCACCGTGCGCACGATGCTCGACCTCACGTGGTCCCGGGCGGACGATGGGGTCGCGGTCATGAACGTGAGCGCCGATGCGTTTTGCCATTCGATGGTGCGCGCGGTGGTGGGGGTCCTCGTGCCCGTCGGCGAGGGGCGCCAGTCCATTGCCTGGCCGGGCGATGTCCTGTCTCGAGGCGTGCGGGACTCCTCGGTGCAGGTGATGCCGCCGCATCCGCTCACCCTGGAGGCTGTCCACTACCCCGCGGATACCGAACTCGCGGCGAGGCAGTCCGTCACGCGTGCCTATCGAGGCCGGTAATGGGTCACATCGATGTCCAGCATCTGACCTTCACCCTCCCGGACGGACGGGTGCTCCTCGACGACGTCAGCCTCCGCGTGGGAGAGGGGGCCAAGGTGGCCCTCGTCGGCGCGAATGGAGCTGGCAAGACCACCCTGATGCGTCTCATCGCCGGTGATGTCGATGCCGATGCTGGCAGCGTCGTCACGACCGGCGGCCTCGGCGTCATGCGCCAGTTCATCGGACAGGGGCGGGACGGCACAGTGCGCGATCTGCTCCTGTCCATCTCCCCAGCGCCGCTACGCGCCGCTGCCGCCGAGGTCGACATCGTCGAGGAACTCCTGATGTCGACCGAAGACTCCGATACCCAGATGCGCTACGCCCAGGCGCTCGCGGACTATGCCGACGCCGGTGGCTACGACGCCGAGGTTGCGTGGGATGTGTGCTGCACGGCGGCACTGGGAGCCGGGTACGAGTCGGTGAAGTGGCGCGCGATCCACACACTCTCAGGCGGTGAGCAGAAGCGTCTGGTCCTCGAAGCGCTCTTGCGCGGCCCGGACGACGTACTCCTGCTCGACGAGCCTGACAACTACCTCGACGTACCCGGCAAGCGGTGGCTGGAGGACAGAATCAAGGCCAGTCCCAAGACGATCCTGCTGATTAGTCATGATCGCGAACTCCTTCGGGCGTGCGCGACAACCATCGTCACCGTCGAACTCGGCGCGGCCGGCAACACGACCTGGGTGCACGGGGGTGGCTTCGCGACATACGCCGACGCGCGTGCCGATCGGATGAGCCGGCTCGAGGAACTCCGGCGGCGCTGGGACGAGGAGCATCGCAAACTCAAGGACCTCGTGCAGATGTACAAAACGAAGGCGGCCTACAACGATGGCCTCGCATCCCGCTATCAGGCGGCGCAGACTCGCCTGCGAATGTTCGAGGATGCCGGGCCTCCGCAGGCCGTTCCCGTCGTCCAGCGGATGCGGATGCGACTCGAGGGTGGACGCACGGCGAAGCGCGCAATTGTGTGCGAGGGGCTCCAGCTGACCGATCTCACCCGCGCCTTCGACCTCGAGGTGTGGTTCGGGGAGCGAGTCGGTGTCCTGGGCCGCAATGGTGCCGGCAAGTCTCATCTCCTGCGCCTGCTGGCGGCGGGGGGCACCGACCCCGATGTCGAGCACCGGCCAGTGTCGGATGTTGTCATTCCCCCGGTGCGGCACGGGGGGTCGGCGCGGCTGGGATCGCGTGTGCGTCCCGGCTGGTTCGCGCAGACCCACGTGCGACCGGACCTCGATGGGCGCACGCTGCTGGACATCCTCCACCGCGGAGACGGCCACCGGGCGGGCATGGGCCGGGAGCAGGCGGCCAGAGCGCTGGACAGGTATGGCCTCGCGGCTGCGGGCGAACAGGACTTCGCCTCCCTGTCGGGCGGGCAGCAGGCCCGCTTCCAGATCCTCCTCCTCGAGCTGTCCGGGGCCACACTGCTGCTCCTCGACGAGCCGACCGACAATCTCGATCTCGAGAGCGCCGAGGCCCTCGAAACGGCCCTCGACGCCTTTGAAGGCACGGTTCTCGCGGTGACCCACGACCGGTGGTTCGCGCGCGGGCTGGACCGCTTCGTCGTCGTCGGCGATGACGGTGTCGTCCAGATCTCGGACGAGCCCATCTGGGACTAGCGATCAGGCTCGCTAGGAGGAGGTGGGACCCGTTTTGACCCTCTCGGGGCCCTGCGGGTAGCCTTGGCGGTCGTTGTGCCCGTCCCAGGGCGCGATCGGGAGCCCCCGGGCGCCCCCTGAGCGAGTGAAGGTTCCGTTGCGTACGTATACCCCCAAGCCGGGCGAGATCACGCGCGAGTGGCTCGTGATCGACGCCACCGACGTCGTGCTGGGCCGACTGGCCAGCCAGACCGCCACGCTGCTGCGGGGCAAGCACAAGCCGGTCTTCGCTCCGCACGTGGACACCGGTGACTTCGTCATCATCATCAACGCCGACAAGGTCGCCCTCACGGGCAGCAAGCTCGAGCAGAAGCGGGACTACCGCCACTCGGGCTACCCCGGCGGGCTCACCGCCACCGCCTACTCGCAGTTGCTGGAGAACAACCCCCGTCGCGCCATCGAGAAGGCCGTCAAGGGGATGCTCCCGCACAACAAGCTCGGGCGCCAGCAGATGAGCAAGCTCAAGGTGTACGCCGGGCCCGACCATCCGCACGCCGCACAGAAGCCCACCCCGTACACCATCACGCAGGTCGCGCAGTAGCGATACCCGCGCAGTCTGCGAAAGGAAGTAGTGACGTGACCGTTTCCGAGACCGAGGTCCTCGACGAGGAGATCCCGTCGGAGTACACCAGCGAGACCCCGTCGTCTGCTCCGGCTGCCGCCGAGCGTCCCGCTGTCACCGCCCCCGGCTCGGCGACCGGGCGTCGCAAGGAGGCCATCGCGCGAGTCCGCCTCGTGCCGGGGACCGGACGGTGGAGCATCAATGGCCGGGACCTTGACACGTACTTCCCGAACCGCGTGCACCAGCAGCTCGTGAACGAGCCCTTCGTGACCCTGGGTCAGGAGGGCCGCTACGACGTGATCGCGCGCATGAGCGGCGGCGGCGTCTCGGGTCAAGCCGGAGCGCTTCGCCTCGGGATCGCCCGTGCCCTTAATGAGATCGACCTCGAGGGCAACCGCCCGTCCCTGAAGAAGGCCGGCTTCCTCACGCGCGATCCGCGTGCAAAGGAGCGCAAGAAGTACGGTCTCAAGAAGGCCCGCAAGGCGCCTCAGTACAGCAAGCGCTGATCGGCAGGCCGTGACCGGTCGCCTCTTCGGCACCGACGGCGTGCGGGGGCTCGCCAACCGCGACCTCACCGCAGAGCTTGCGCTCGCCCTCTCCGCCTCTGCGGCCCACGTGCTCGGCGACGCTGGCGCCCTCGTTGTCGAGGGCGCACGGCCGAAGGCCGTCGTGGGCCGCGACCCGCGTGCCAGCGGGGAGTTCCTCGAAGCGGCCGTGGTCGCCGGCCTTGCCAGCGCCGGCATCGACGTCCTCCTCGCCGGGGTTCTCCCAACTCCTGCCATCGCCTTCCTCACCGAGCGCCATGGGGCGAGCCTGGGCGTCATGTTGTCCGCCTCGCACAACGCGATGCCCGACAACGGCATCAAGTTCTTCGATTCCCACGGGTTCAAGCTGCCCGATGCGATCGAAGATGCGATCGAGGCTCGCTTGGGGGAGCCGTGGGACCGACCCGTCGGTGGTGACGTGGGCCGGGTCGTCACTTTGGACGGAGCCCGCGAGGAGTACGTCGAGCATGTTCTCGACGTCGTCCAGCGCCGGCTGACCGGACTCAAGGTCGTCGTTGACTGTGCCAACGGCGCCGCTTCGGTCGTCTCACCGGAGGCAATGCGCCGAGCCGGAGCGGAGGTCGTGGCCATCCACTCGTCACCGGACGGGCTCAACATCAATGAAGGATGCGGGAGCACCCATCTGGAGGATCTCACGGCCGCAGTCGTGGAGCATCGAGCTGATGTCGGCATTGCCCACGACGGCGATGCCGATCGCTGCCTCGCGGTTGACGCCGAAGGCCGCATGGTCGACGGCGATCAAATCCTGGCGATCCTTGCCCTGGCGATGCGAGATCGCGGCACCCTGGCCCGCGACACTGTCGTTGCGACCGTGATGTCGAATCTTGGCTTCCGCCTGGCGATGCAAGAGCAAGGGATCAACGTCGTGTCGACAGCGGTGGGCGATCGCTATGTGCTCGAGGAGATGCGGTCTTCGGGCTACGCCCTGGGCGGCGAGCAGAGCGGGCACGTGGTGATCCTCGATCGGGCGACCACCGGAGACGGCGTACTCACCGCCCTGGCCCTGCTCGATCGCATGGCTGAGACGGGATCGGGTCTGGGTGAGCTTGCCGCCGTGATGACTCGGTTGCCGCAGGTCCTCATCAACGTCGATGGCGTGGACAAGTCGCGACTTGCGCACAATGCGGACGTGCAGGCTGTGGTGTCGGCGGTCGAGGCCCAGCTCGGATCCTCGGGGCGAGTCCTGCTTCGCCCATCGGGCACCGAGGCACTGGTGCGAGTCATGGTCGAGGCTCCGACCGAGCAAGCGGCTCGAGATGGTGCCGAGGCGATCGCGGCTGCAGTTCGCGCATCGCTGTCGCTGTAGGGCTCTAGCTGTTTTGCGACCCCTTGCGCCGACGCATGCGTCGCAAGACGAGCAGGGTGACCCAGCCGGCGAGGGCCATGCCGCAGATGTTGATGCCCAGTTGCAGTGCGCTGCCCCATACCTCCTGCCAGTCGCCGAAGGGCAGTGCCAGGGCGATGTTGCCGGCGGCAGGGATCGTCGTGACCGAGATGAATACGCCGGTGAGTGTCGCTGAGCGATCGGTGACGAGGGCGAGGACACCGGCAACTCCGGCAACGACGGCGATGACGATGGACCAGTTGTCGGGGCTGTAGATGAACTCGGTGAAGGGGCGCGGGCCTTCGACCGCTGACGCATCCACCCAGCCGAGCCATCTCATGACCGCGAACAGAGCCGTGGTTACGGCAATGGCGACCGCGAAACCGATCACCAGTGAACGCAGCGCGGAAACGAGAAGGTGCACGCGACGAGTGACGAGAGCGATGCCGAGTGCCGCGACCGCACCGAATTCCGGACCCAGCACCATCGCGCCGATGACGAGCACCTGTGAGTCGAGGACGATCGCGACGGAGGCGATGAAGGTCGCCATCGTCATGAACACGAGGAATCCCCAGGTCAGCGCAGACGCCCCGTAGGCGTCCTGGACCACATCGGTCCAGACGACGGCGTCGGTGTCATCCGGGGCCTGGGACCCCTCGATCGCAAGAGCCGGGCTCGAGGCCCAGCCGGTGAGGTCCGATGTCTCGATCATGCCGGACTCCGCCACTCCCGCGACCACGAGCTGCTCGATGACCGAGTCAGTGGTTGTGCGAGGCAGCGACGCGGTGATGAGGTCGCCGGGAGGCCGCAGGCTTCCCCCTGGAACGACAGCCAGGGCCGCGACGGAGGGCTCGCTTCGCAGGATGCGCTCGACCTCGTCGGAGAGGTCTCGCGGGCAGTAGACCCGCAGGTTCAGCATGCGTCGATTGTCGCGTAGTTCGCGGTCGTCAGGCGCCATTGTCCCGGCGCCGCGCCCGACCGGGTCGGTCGGGCCAGGCCATGAAGCTTCGCGGCGTACCCTGGCACCTATGTGCGGAATCGTGGGCTACGTCGGCGAGAAGCAGGCGCTCGAGGTGGTCGTCGAGGGGCTGCGCCGCCTGGAGTATCGCGGCTACGACTCGGCGGGAGTGGCGGTCGTCACGGGCGATCGTCTCGACGTGCGCAAGAAGGCCGGCAAACTCGCGAATCTGGAATCGCTGCTTGGCGAGGATCCGCTAGAGGCGGCCACATTGGGCATCGGTCACACGCGCTGGGCGACTCATGGTGGCCCCACCGACGTCAATGCCCATCCCCACGTGAGTGCCGATGGCACTGTTGCGGTCATTCACAACGGGATCATCGAGAACTTTGCGGAGTTGCGCGATGACCTTGCGGCCTCAGGGGTAGCGCTCACGTCCGAGACCGACACGGAAGTGGTTGCCCACCTGCTCGCCGCCGAGCTGCCGAGGTCGGGCGGCGACCTCGCCGAGGCGATGCGCCGCACCTGCCGCCAACTCGAAGGCGCCTTCACACTTGTCGCCGTTGTCGCCGATGACGTCGATGTCGTCGTGGCTGCCCGGCGCAACTCACCCCTGGTTGTCGGCCTCGGGCAGGGGGAGAACTTCCTGGCCTCAGACGTTGCGGCGTTCGTCGCCCACACGCGCGAGGCCCTCGAACTCGGTCAGGACCAAGTGGTTCAGATCTCGCGCGACGAGGTCGTCGTCACCGATTTCGACGGCGCTGTGGTCGAGGCCACCCCCTTCACGGTGACGTGGGATGCCGCTGCCGCCGAGAAGGGCGGCTATGACCTGTTCATGCTCAAGGAGATCGCCGAGCAGCCCAAGGCCGTGGCGGACTCGCTCCGTGGGAGAGTCGGCCGGGATGGGCGGCTTCATCTCGATGAGATGCGTCTTACCGATGCCGAGCTTCGCGAGATCGACAAGATCGTCGTGGTTGCCTGCGGGACCGCCTATCACGCCGGTCTTGTGGCCAAGTACGCCATCGAGCACTGGACCCGCATCCCGGTCGACGTCGAGTTGGCCAGCGAGTTCCGCTATCGGGATCCCATCGTCGACGCGCGCACACTCACCATCGCCATTTCCCAGTCGGGCGAGACCATGGACACGCTCATGGCGTTGCGATACGCCCGCGAGCAGGGATCCAAGGCTCTGGCGATCTGCAACACGGTGGGTTCGACCATTCCTCGCGAGTGCGATGCCGTGCTCTACACCTATGCAGGCCCGGAGATCGCTGTCGCGTCGACGAAGGCTTTCCTCACGCAGATCATCGCCGCTTACCTGGTAGGGCTCTATCTCGCACAGGTGCGGGGCGACATGTTCGGTGACGAGATCCGGAGCGTGCTCACGGACCTGTCAGATATGCCGCAGGCCGTGGATCTCGTCCTAGACACGAGCGAGGGCGTGCAGGCACTGGCTCGTGAGCTTGCCGATGCGACGTCCGTGCTCTTCATCGGCCGGCACGTCGGCTATCCGGTGGCTCTCGAAGGCGCACTCAAGTTGAAGGAACTCGCCTACATGCACGCCGAGGGCTTCGCAGCAGGGGAGCTCAAGCACGGACCGATCGCCCTCATCGAGGAGGGCGTCCCCGTCGTGTGCATCGTTCCGTCACCTCGGGGCAGGGCCATGCTCCACGACAAGATCATCTCCAATATCCAGGAGGTCCGTGCCCGCGGCGCGCGAACCATCGTCATCGCCGAAGAGGGGGATGAGTCCGTCACGCCGTACTCGGATGTCATCTTCCGGGTGCCCGCGGTTCCCACCCTCATGCAGCCCCTCGTCTCCACGGTGCCTCTTCAGGTCTTCGCGTGCGCCATGGCGACCGTCAAGGGGCATGACGTCGACCAGCCACGCAATCTCGCCAAGTCCGTCACCGTCGAGTAGGGGCGGACCATGAGGTCGGCGTACGACGTATCCCAGGTGCGCGCAGCGGAGGGTGCTGCCATGGCCTCCCTCGCCGACGGCGTACTCATGGAGCGCGCCTCGACCGGCTTGGCGGATACATGCGCGACTCTCCTGCGCGATCTGGGTCTGCCCATTGCGGGAGCGCGGGTTGTCCTCCTCGTGGGTACAGGCAACAACGGTGGCGATGTCCTCTACGCGGGAGCCCGCCTGGCGTCCCGAGGGATGCACGTCGTGGCGATTCTCACCGAAGGCCGCTGCCATGAGCGCGGCCTGGCCGCACTGATCGACGCCGGCGGCATCCTCGCGTCCAGTCCCAAGGAGCAGATCGAGCGGGCGGACCTGGTCATCGATGGGATTTTGGGAATCGGCGGGCGTGGGGCGCTGCGCGACCTAGGCGCACAGTGCGCGCGTTCGGTGCACGATTGTGGTGCGCTCGTCGTTTCCGCAGACATCCCGTCTGGAGTGGATGCCGACACGGGCGCTGTCGCGGACTCGAACTGCGTGATCGATGCCGACGTCACCGTGACCTTCGGGTGCCTCAAGCCTGGACTGCTGCTCTCGCCCGGACGGGACTTCGCGGGCGCCACAGTGCTGGTGGATATCGGCCTGGGGGATCACCTGCCGCACGCCCGTGTGCATGTCCTCGACGAGGCGGACCTCGCGCTCGCTGTCCCAGAGCCGCGGCCCGAGGACTACAAGTACTCGCGCGGGGTCGTCGGCATAGCCGCGGGCAGTCCGGCGTATCGCGGCGCGGCGTTCATGGCTACCGGGAGCGCGCGCCACGGCAACGTCGGAATGATCCATGTCCTCGATCGCGCCGACGGTCTCGCGCAGGCCCTCGTTGACGAGTTCTGGGACATCGTTGTCTCCACTCAGGCGCCAGCGACGGTGTCGCGAGTGACCGCCTGGGTCGTCGGACCCGGTCTCGGCGTCGATCTCGACGGACAGCGGGTGCTCGCCGATGTGCTCGCGGCCGAGGTGCCCGTGGTCGCGGATGCGGACGCATTGCGCATGCTGCGTGAGCCGGGCCCGTCCGCCGCGCTGGCCGCTCGACGACACCCCACCGTGCTCACCCCGCATGTGGGGGAGTTCGCAGCTCTGGGCTTTGCATGCGGCTCCGGGGCAGATGAGGACCGGCTCGCCCGCGCGCGAGAGGCTGCGGCCGATCTGGGGGCAGTGGTCGTGCTCAAGGGTGCGGGAACGGTGGTCGCATCGCCGAGCGGCCTGGCGTACGTCGACGGATTCGGCACGGCAGACCTCGGCACCGCGGGAAGCGGCGATGTGCTCGCCGGACTCACGGGAGCTCTGCTTGCCGGAGCGGGCGCTCGTGGGCAGGTGGACAACGACGCGGCGGCCCTGATCGCGGCCTCGGCGGTCGGGCTTCATGGCCTCGCGGGGCGCATTGCGGCAGAAGGCGGGCGGCCCGTGACAGCTCCCGGCATCATCGCAGCCCTTCCCGATGCCATCGCCGCAGTGCGGCGGGGAGGTATGCCGTGACAGTGCGCGCAGAGGCGGAAGTGAATCTGGAGACCCTGCGCTCCAACATCGGCCACCTCATGGGACCCGCATGCGGGACGCCGGATGTGCAACGGATGGTCGTGGTCAAGGCCGACGCATACGGGCATGGCGCCATCCCCGTGGCTCGGGCGGCGCGAGAGGAAGGCGTTCCCTGGCTCGGAGTCGCACTGCCGTCGGAGGCGCTGGCACTTCGTCGTTCGGGAGATCGCGGGCGAGTGCTCGCGTGGCTCTACCCGCCAGATGATCCAGATCTCGTGGCGTGCGTGGCCGAGGGAGTCGACCTGGGCATCGGCAGCGTGGGCATGCTCGAGGATGTCGCTCGTGCCGCCGCTGACGCCCAGCAGACGGCGCGCGTCCACCTCAAGGTCGACACCGGCCTCGGTCGCGGGGGATGCCCTCCGGACGCCTGGCGCGCACTGGTGCGGCAGGCCCTGGCAACTCCCGGTGTCGAGATCGAAGGAATCTGGTCCCACCTGGCCAGTGCCGAGATTCCGGAGAGCCCGGAGACCGCGGAGCAGCGAGCACTATTCGAGCGAGCGGTCGATGAGGCAGTGAGCGAAGGCGCCGAGCCGCGCGTCCGGCACCTCGCTTCGAGCGGCGCGGCTCTGAGTAGGCCGGATACGAGATACGACCTGGTGCGGCTGGGGATCGCTGTCTACGGCATCTCGCCTGGGCCGATGATCGACATGGGGCCGCTCACGCCGGTCATGACCTTGCGCTCATCGGTTGCCATGACCAAGCGCGTGCCCGCCGGTCATGGAGCGTCCTACAACCTCACGTGGCGTGCGCCGCGCGACACCACCCTGGCGCTTGTACCTGTCGGCTATGGCGATGGCCTTCCACGGACCGCGCGTGGTGCTCAGGTCTGGATCGGCGATTCCCGCCATCCCATCGTCGGCCGCATAGCCATGGACCAGGTCATCGTCGATGTGGGGGATCACGATGTTGTGGCGGGAAGCGACGTCATCGTGTGGGGCACCGGCAGCGAGGGAGCCCCGACTGCCGGGGACTGGGCATCCTGGGACGACACCATCGGCTACGAGATCGTGACGCGCCTGGGGACACGCGTGCCGCGACGCTTCGCCGGGGAGTGAGCATGGTTGACGTAGGCACGGGTGCGAGGGGGCTCGCCGCACTGGGTCTGCTCGCGGCCGGCGTTGCCGTGGGTGCCGTCGCTGAACGCATCGTGACGCGCCGCCTCCATGCGCCGGAGTTTGTCGGGATCGAGTCGCCGACAGGCACGACTCGCGAGGTCGTCACGGATGACGGCGTGGTGCTTCATGTCGTCGAGGTTCGCAACGATGCCCCGCCGGAGGCCCCCACGGTGATCTTCACGCACGGCTACGGCCTGTCGCTCGATTCCTGGCCCGGTCAACGTGAAGCCCTGAGGGGCATCGCACGCGTGATCCTCTGGGACCAGCGCGGTCATGGCGGTTCCCAGCGCGGAGCCCCCGGCACCACGATCGATCGCCTCGGCTCCGACCTGGGATGTGTCCTGGACGCCGTCGCTCCGACCGGGCCCGTCGTACTCGTCGGCCACTCCATGGGCGGGATGACGATCATGGCCCTGGCACAGGAGCGACCTGATCTCTTCGGCACGCGGGTCCGAGCGGTCGCGCTCCTGGCCACGTCGGCTGGTGGGATCGCCGATGTCGACCTCGGGCTTCCCCGACCCGTCGCCCGTCTTGCCCACCGTGTCGCCCCTTCGATCGGAGCAGCGCTCGAGTCGGAGGGGCCCGTGTCCGCCCTTATCGAACGTGCCCGCCGGTCGTCGAGTGACCTCGGGCTGCTCGTGACGCGGGCGTATGCGTTCGGATCCACCGTGCCTCCCGACGGCACCCGGCTGGTGTCCGATCTCATCGCGGGAACTCCCGTGGAGGTCCTGGCCGATCTGCTTCCGGCCCTGCAGGGCCACGACAAGGTTGCGGCCCTCAAGGTCCTGCAGAAGTGCGATCTGCTCGTCATGGTCGGGGACTCTGACCTGCTCACGCCGGTGGGACATAGTTTCGAGATCGTCCGTCACGTGCCCTCGGCCGAGCTCGTGATCCTGCCCGGTGTCGGCCACATGCTCACGCTTGAAGCGGTCGAGGATGTCAACAAGCATCTGCGGGCCCTGGTCGAGCGTGTCGCATGAGCGCGGTGATCGACATTCACCTGGCCGATGCAGAGGCGACCGAGACACTCGGCCGCCGGCTCGCACCTCACCTGCGCGCTGGCGATCTCGTCGTGCTCTCGGGTGATCTCGGCACCGGGAAGACCACGTTGACACGCGGGTTGGGGGAGCAGCTTGGGGTGCGCGGACCCATCACGAGTCCCACGTTCGTGATCGCGCGGCGCCACCCGTCCGAGGTCGGTGGACCCGACCTGCTGCACGTCGATGCCTACAGACTCGGATCGGCGGGGGAGGTCGAAGATCTCGATCTCGACGTGAGCGGCGCCGTGGCGGTGGTGGAGTGGGGATCCGGCCGGGTCGAGCAGATGAGCGATAGTCGCGTGGAGATTTTCCTCGACGAGCAGGATGGCGGTCGCGCGGCGCGGGTCACGTGCATGGGCCCACGCTGGAGCGATGAGGCGGTCGCCCGGCTCGCGGCCGATCTCACCGCCGCGGCCTAGGGTGTGGGCGTGCTCATCCTTGGTGTCGATACCGCGACGGCTCTCACGACGGTTGCGGTGTGCGGTGCCGACGGCGAGGTGCTCGCCAGCGCCGAGCATCGAGATCCACGCCACCACGCCGAGGCACTTCCGCGCCTCACCCGTCAGGCGATGGCCGATGCCGGCATCTCTGCGAGCGAGATTCGCCTGGTCGCTGCCGGAGTAGGACCTGGGCCGTTCACGGGTCTGCGAGTTGGCGTCACCTTTGCCCGGGCGCTGGCTCATGCCCTGGACATTCCCGTGGTCGGCGCGGTGACGCTGGATGTTATGGCACGCGCTCATCCGCACCCTGAGGGCGCCACCGTCGTCACACGCTCGCGGCGGGTCGAGGCGGCCTGGGCGACGTACGACGACCAGGCACGGCGGCTCGAGGGTCCGCTGATCCTGTCGGACCTGGATTACCCCCGCAGGGGTCGCGTCATCGGGGACGTGGACGGGGTCGATGTCGTTGCCTATCCTTCCGCGGCCGTGCTCTGCGACCTCGTGCGTGTGCGACTCGCAGGGGGCGAACCGATCCCGGAGGATCACGAATGGCCCGAGGATGCCGCAACGGGCACAGGAGAGTCGACCGCTCGGGCGCTTGCGGCCGCAGCATCGGAGGGTCGGCTTCTCCTGCCTGCACTTCCGCTCTACCTACGACGTCCCGATGCGGTGCCGGCATGATCGCGCCGATGCGGTGGTGGGACATCGACGACGTGATGCGGATTGAACGCGAGGTGTTCGCCTCGACCGCCTGGACTCCCGCGCAATTCTGGTCCGAACTCGCGCAGGGCGACCGCACCTACGTCGTGGCACGTGATGGTGACGCGGTCGTGGGCTACGCCGGTCTCATGGCGCGCCGCCCCACCGCGGACATCCAGACGATCGCCGTTGCGCCGGGGAGCAGACGCCGAGGGATCGCGCGCGCCCTGCTGCGTCACCTACTCGACGTCGCTGACCTGTCGCATTGCACCGAGACCCTCCTGGAGGTACGGGCTGACGGTGCCGCGGCGATCTCTCTCTACACGTCCGAGGGCTTCGAGACGATCTCCCTGCGCGCCAACTACTACGGCCCGGATCAGGATGCGCTCATCATGCGGCGGAGGGGCCATGCCTGAGACCCCCCTCGTCCTCGGCATCGAGACATCGTGCGACGAGACCGGTATCGCCCTCGTGAGAGGGCGAACGCTCCTCGCCGATGCAGTAGCGTCGAGCGTCGACGAGCAGGCGCGATTCGGCGGCGTCGTTCCTGAGGTAGCCAGTCGCGCCCACCTCGAGGCATTTGACGCCACATTGGATCGCGCGATCACCGAAGCGGGCGTGTCCCTCGTCGACATCGATGCGGTCGCGGTGACATCCGGGCCCGGGCTCGTGGGTGCACTCCTCGTCGGCGTTAGCGCGGCGGAAGGCCTCGCTATCGCACTCGACCGGCCGATCTATGGCGTCAATCACCTTGCTGCCCATGTCGCGGTCGACCGGCTCGTGCACGGCGATATCCCGGAGCCTGCAATTGCGCTGCTTGTCTCCGGTGGTCACTCCTCTCTGCTGCGCGTCGATGACGTCACCCTCGACGTCACGCCGCTGGGATCCACCCTCGATGACGCAGCGGGGGAGGCATTCGACAAGGTGGCGCGACTGCTCGGACTTCCCTTTCCCGGCGGCCCCCACATCGATCGTGCGGCCGCCGATGGCGATCCGGATTCCATCGCCTTCCCTCGCGGGCTGACATCCCCTCGAGACGATGCCGAGCATCGCCTGGACTTCTCCTTCTCGGGCCTCAAGACCGCGGTGGTCCGATGGCTGAAGGCCCGCGCGGAGGCCGGGGAGCCAGTGCCGGTGCCGGACGTTGCCGCCGCCTTCCAGGAGGCGGTGGTCGACGTCTTGGTGTCCAAGGCTCTGCGGGCTTGCGCGGATGAGGGGATCCAGACGCTGGTCGTGGGCGGCGGCGTAGCGGCGAACTCTCGCTTGCGGACGGTGCTCGATGCCCGCGCGGAGCACCTTGACGTCCGCATTCCACCGCCCCGACTGTGCACGGACAACGGTGCCATGGTCGCGGCCCTCGGGTCTGCTCTCGTCGAGCGTGGAAGGGCGCCTTCAGCGCCGGGAATAGGGGCGGATTCGTCGATGCCCGTGGACCGGGTCATCGCCACGGGTGTTCACGGCGGGCTACCACCCGGCTCTGCGGGTATCGTCTAAGCGTGGTCCGCTCATCTCGGGCCAGGGACTTCGCCCCTGGGATAGCCGTGGCCGCGGCCTTCGTTGTGGCAGGTGCGGCCGGCTTTGCCGTTGGCTCGCTCACGGCAACGCCAGAGCCAGCCGCGGCGACCGTGACGATCCCGACCCCGTCGTCGAGCTCACCCGCCCCCCTACCGCTGCCGAGCACCGACGCCTACGTCGACATCTTCGACGACACCGTCCAGGCCGGCAGCGAGACTCTCGCCGAGGGTCAGTCGGGACGCAGCGACGCCAATCTGTCCGACTCCGATCTGCAGGTGCTCAACTGGGTGGAGACCGATGATCCCGTCTTCTTCATCACGATCGACGACGGACTCGTGGATTCGCCTGCCGTCCGTGATGTGATTGATCGGTACCAGATCCCCGTGACAGCTTTCCTCACCGAGTACGCAGTGCGCGACAAGACCGACTATTTCGAGGCGGTGACGGCGTACGGCGGCTCGGTGCAGAACCACACGATGGTGCACGGCGCGCTGAATGACCCTGGGACCGATGTCGAGTGGGAGGTCTGCGAGACGCAGGATCGCTTCGAGAAGCAGTTTGGTTATCGGCCGTGGATGCTGCGTCCGCCCTATGGTGCGGGACCCAATGATCCCCAGGTGCAGCAATACGCGGCGCAGTGCGGCATCAACCGGATCGTGCTGTGGAACGTGGTCGTCACCGACGACAATCAGGTCGAATACTGGGATGCGCCCATCAAGGCCGGCGACATCGTGCTCCTGCACTGGGTCGATGGCCTCGAGGTCGGGCTGGAGAAGATCCTCGAGCTCGGCAGGCAGCAGGGGCTGACCCCCGCGCCGCTCGAGGACTACATCTAGCCGATGGACTTCACCTCCCTGCTTGAGGACGCCCCCCGGGCCATCGACGGAGGGCTCGCGACGGAGCTCGAGGCCCGCGGTCATGCCCTCAACGACACCCTGTGGTCGGCGCGCATCCTCGCCGACGACCCCGATGAGGTGCTTGCCGTCCACGAGTCGTACGTCCGTGCCGGAGCGAGCGTCGTCGTCACCGCGAGCTACCAGGTCTCCAGAGCAGGATTCGCCGCCACGGGTCGCAGCACGCAGGAGGCGGACGATGCCCTGCGCTCCAGCATCCGAGTAGCCCGGCAGGCCGTGCGCGATAGCGAGGCCCTCGTCGCCGCGAGCGTGGGGCCCTACGGCGCCATCCTCCACGACGGCAGCGAGTATCGAGGCCGCTACGGCGTCAGCCGCGATCGGCTCATCGATTTCCATGCTGAGCGGATCGCGGTGCTCGCCGATGCGCAACCCGATGTTTTCGCCGTGGAGACGATCCCTGATCTCGACGAGGTCGAGGCGCTCGTCGAGGTGCTGTCCGACTACCCGGACATCCCCGCATGGCTGACGATGACGTGCTCGGATGAGGCCCGCACGTCGGCTGGCCAGCCGATCGCCGAGTTGGTGGACCTGGTGCGCGGCGCCCCCTCGATCAGGGCGGTGGGTGTCAACTGCACGACGCCGGAGCACGTCGAGGGGATCCTCACTCGCCTGAGCGAGGCGGGTGCCGACGCGCTCGTGGCCTATCCCAACGCCGGCCAGGCGTGGTCTCCGGAGACGGGATGGTCAGGCACGGGCTCGGCCGTGGACGGCGACCTCGTCTCCCGCTGGCGGAGGATCCCCGGCCTGGCCCTTGTCGGAGGCTGCTGCGGCATCGGGCCTGCAGACATCGCGGGCATCGCGCGCTCGCTCTCCCGCTAGCGGCGGGCCGTGACGGTCTTCTTGGCCGACCACGCACTGGCGGTCTGGGGCGCCCGAGCGCGCACGCGGACGTCGTACGTTGTGCCGGGAATGCCGCGGAACGACGTGCGCTTGCTCTGCACGCGGTCCACCGTCTTCCAGGAGCCGCCCCGCGGACGCATCTGCACGACATAGTCCGTCACGACCATCTGCGGCGGCGCATTCCACGCGACCTTGATCCGACCACTAGCGACGGCGCGGGCGCGCTTCAGGCGAGGACCCTGGAGGTCGAGCGACAGCTGGGCTAGGTCGCCGTCGCGATCCTTCCAGGCCACACTGGGAGTCACGTCCGCGATCACTGCGGGGCCGTAGTAGGAGAACCCGAGGCCGGCCGGCCGCTGGAGCATCCAGGAGTCCCCCTTCGGGTACCAGGTGCGAGCCATGATCTCCCCACCGTTGGCCCGCTTCCAACTGATGACGGCGCCGGTCCCCGTGGCCTGGAGCGATGTGGTGACCGAGCCGTCGGTGTCGTAGATGACCGCCGCAGGGTCGGCGGCTCCTGATGCCACGACCGAGCCGAGAATGGATGACCTATTGAAACCTTCATCGACGGCCGTGAGAATAGCGACCTTCTCCTGCGAAGCCCACGCGGCATCGAGGTCCTCGAGTCTTGTTCCTTGCTCGCCTATGAGGAGGGTGTCCGTCGTCGGCGCCAACTGATTTCCGCGGATCTTCATCGCGTACCACTCGCTCCGGCGGTTCTGCATCCACGTGACGACGGCTGTCGTGCCGTCATCGGCAGCGTCGGTCCCGCCCGCGGCGGCAATGGTGCGTCCCGTGATGGGATTGGCCCCGCTGTTGAGTTGAGTGGTGGGCCCCCATGTCGCAGCAGCCGGGGTCAGGAAGGCCACCTTGGCCTTACCTGCGGGGTCACTGGCCCAGGCGAGGCCCACGAAGCGCCCGCTGGAGAAGAGGGTGACGGCGTAGGGGCGCTCCACGTCGGCAGGATTCGGTCGCGCTTCGCTTGCTCCATCGTGCACTCTCCACACCCCCAGCGAGGTGTCGGGAGTGTCAGCACGCACGCGCCACGATGCGGCGACGTATGCGATGCGGCGGTGTTGAAGCAACGACATCGAATTGACGGCGTAGTTCAGGCTCAATTCGATGGGAGAGCCCCACCTCCCTTCGATGCGCTGCACTGCCCTTAGACGTTCGGAGCCGAGGCTGTACTCGCTCCAAGCGACGGTCACGGTGCCGTCCTCGGCGACCACGGAGGCGATTCGCTGCACGCTCCCGCTCACCGGTGTGATCGGCTCCGCTGCCCGCCACCCCTTCTTGCGCGACGTGACCGCCACGAGTACGCCGTCGTCGGCGTAGAACAGGGTCCGCACGCCATCGACGGCGATGCCGGCGAGAGCCGAGTCGGTCGGAGCGCTGTCCGGCACGGGCTTCGGGCGCCAGTCTGCTGCCTGCGAGACCCCGGTCAGCATGGCCCCGGCCGTGATGAGGGCTGCCGCGGCGCCGAGGAATGAACGTCCTGGGTTCATGGTCTGACACCTCCTCGGTTCACCCCGAGGCTACGCGTTGGCACGTGCGGGCGCTTCCCCCACGCGGGAATCGAGGGTCCAGGCCTCCTAGCCAGCCCGCCCGGTCTGGCACTCGGTTTGACGGAGTGCTAACTCCCCTCTACAGTGGTTCCTGGCACTCACAGGCGAAGACTGCTAGGTCTGTGGGCGCCACCGGGTCGAACCGGCACCGCGACGACGGGGCGACCATACGAATATCCACGACAACCCGGAGGACATCACCGTGTCGGTCTCCATCAAGCCGCTCGAGGATCGCATCCTCGTCCAGACCCTCGACGCCGAGCAGACCACCGCTTCCGGCCTCGTCATCCCCGACACCGCGAAGGAGAAGCCCCAGGAGGGCAAGGTCCTCGCGGTCGGTCCGGGTCGCTTCGACGAGGACGGCGACAAGCGCATCCCGCTCGACATCAAGGTGGGTGACGTCGTCATCTACTCGAAGTACGGCGGCACCGAGGTCAAGTACAACAACGAGGAGTACCTCATCCTCTCGGCCCGCGACGTGCTCGCGGTCGTCGAGAAGTAGGTCTCACCCCTTCTGTGCGCCGTCGGGTAGGTCGGCGGGCTCCGGCCCACCGCCACCCGGCGCGCGCGGAGGACTTCTCCTCCCGCACGCGCTGATTCCCCCCTAGATCACCCATTGGCAACGAAGTAGAAGGACCATTCATGGCGAAGATCCTGGAATTCGACGAGTCCGCTCGCCGCAGCCTCGAGCGCGGCGTCAATCAGTTGGCGGACACCGTCAAGGTCACCCTCGGCCCGCGCGGCCGCAATGTCGTCATCGACAAGAAGTGGGGCTCACCCACCATCACCAACGACGGCGTGACCATCGCCCGCGAGATCGAGCTCGAGGATCCCTACGAGAACCTCGGCGCTCAACTCGTCAAGGAGGTCGCCACCAAGACCAACGACATCGCCGGTGACGGCACCACCACGGCGACCGTCCTGGCCCAGGCCATGGTCAAGGAGGGCCTGCGGCAGGTTGCGGCTGGCGCCAATCCCATGTCCCTCAAGAAGGGCATCGACGCGGCCGTCGCCGCGATGAACGACGCTCTCGCGGCGGCCTCACGCGAGGTTCAGGGCCGCGAAGAGATCGCCCAGGTCGCGACTATCTCGTCTCAGGACGCCGAGGTCGGCTCCCTCATTGCCGATGCCTTCGACAAGGTCGGCAAGGACGGCGTGATCTCGGTCGAGGAGTCCAGCGTTGCCGAGATGGGCCTGGAGTTCACCGAGGGTATGCAGTTCGACAAGGGCTACATCTCTCCCTACTTCGTCACCGACGCCGAGCGCATGGAGGCGGTGCTCGAAGACCCGGGCATCCTCCTGGTGCAGGGCAAGGTCTCGAGCGTGTCGGAGCTTCTGCCCGTGCTCGAGAAGGCCTCCCAGACCGGCAAGCCGCTACTCATTATCGCCGAGGACGTCGAAGGCGAGGCTCTGTCCACGCTCGTCGTCAATCGCATCCGCGGCACCTTTGCATCCTGTGCCGTCAAGGCTCCGGCCTTCGGCGATCGCCGCAAGGCGATCCTGCAGGACATCGCCGTCCTCACCGGTGCCCAGGTGGTCGCCCCCGAGGTCGGACTCAAGCTCGACCAGGTCGGCCTCGAGGTGCTCGGTCACGCGCGCCGCGTCGTGGTGAGCAAGGACGACACCACCATCGTTGACGGCGGTGGCGACAAGCAGGCCGTGGCCGATCGCATCGCGCAGATCCGCCAGGAGATCGAGCGCACGGACTCGGACTGGGACCGCGAGAAGCTCCAGGAGCGTCTTGCCAAGCTCTCCGGCGGCGTCGTCGTCATCAAGGTCGGTGCGCACACCGAGGTGGAGCTCAAGGAGAAGAAGCACCGCGTCGAGGATGCCGTCTCCGCGACCCGCGCCGCGATCGACGAGGGCATCGTGTCCGGCGGTGGCACCGCGCTCGTCCAGGCTGCCAAGGGGCTCTCGGGCGACCTCGGCAAGACCGGCGACGAGGCGACCGGTGTCTCCGTCGTGGCCAAGGCTGCGGTGGAGCCGCTGCGCTGGATCGCGGAGAACGCTGGCGAGCAGGGCTATGTCGTCGTGAGCAAGGTTGGCGAGCTCCCCGTCGGCCAGGGCCTCAACGCCGCGACCGGTGTCTACGAGGATCTCATCGCTGCGGGTGTCATCGACCCCGTCAAGGTCACCAAATCGGCGCTCACCAACGCCGCGTCCATTGCGGGAATGCTGCTCACCACCGAGGCTCTTGTCGTCGACAAGCCCGAGGAGGAGGAGCCCGAGGCCCACTCGCATGGGCACGGGCATCACGGTCACAGCCACTAGCCTGGCGCCGCTCCACGTACATCAAAAGGCCCCACCCGGATCGCGGGTGGGGCCTTTTGCGTTCGTGGCGTCAGACGGCGGTCGCCAGACGGCGGCGCTGCTGCTGGTAGACGGTCTCGCGGTCGTCCTCGCTCATGCCGCCCCAGACGCCGTAGGGCTCACGCACGGCCAGCGCATGAGCCGCGCACTGGGCCAGGACGGGGCAGGTAGCGCAGACGGCCTTCGCCGCGCGCTCACGCGCCTCGCGAGCCGGTCCGCGCTCACCCTCCGGGTGGAAGAAGGTGTCGGGGTCCTCACCGCGGCACGCGCCGAGGAGCTGCCAGTCCCAGATATCGGCGTTGGGACCGGGGAGTCGAGAAATATCCGCCATGTATGCCTCCTGCCCGTAGGGGGATGTCCCCAACTTAGCAATCGCGCCAGAAGTTGGTCAAGAGCATTAGTTGAACAATTTTTGACCGGATTAGGACCAGGGCTGGATCCCCCATGAGTGGCGGCACGGTCGAGGTCCAGGGCCCGAGGGTCCAAGCACGCGGAACCCAGGCCCCGCCGGCGCGCATGCTCAGGATGCGCTCAGGGATATGAGGCGGAGAATGGGGAAATGTCCACGGGGCCTGACCAGACCTCGGCCCCTGCTTCGGGGCCGACTCCTGGGCTGACCGTGGCCGCCGTGGCTAGGCGCCTAGGCGTGGCCCCGGCGACCCTGCGGACCTGGGATCGGCGCTACGGCCTGGGGCCGAGCCAGCACTCGGCCGGCTCCCACCGTCGCTACACCCCGACCGACGTCGCGCGCCTGGAGAGAATGCGTCGGCTGGTGCTGTCCGGCGTCCCTCCGGCGGAGGCGGCGCGGGTCACGCAGGACGCCGACGTCGCACCCGATGCCGTCGTCGATGGCATGTCACCTGAGATCGATTCTGCCGCGCGCCAGGGTGGTGGCCACGTCGTCGCTATCCCAGGCGGTACGCCAAATGCGCGCGGTCTCGCCCGTGCTGCAGTCGCGCTCGACGCCGACTCGTGTCGCAACATCGTCGGCGAGACGCTGGACCGCCGAGGTGTGGTCTGGACCTGGGACCATCTCGTGGCTCCTGTGCTCGTCGGTATCGGCCAGAAATGGGAGCAGTCCGGTCGGGGTATCGACGTCGAGCACGTGCTGTCCGAGGCCATCCAAGCCGAGTTCAGCGAGCGTGTGAGCAAGGCGCCGGCGACGTCACCTGCATCAGTCGTGCTCGCTGCCGCTCCGGGCGAACTGCATGTGCTGCCCATGTGGGCGCTCGCGGCCGGTCTCGCCGAGCGGCACGTGACCATGCGGATGATGGGTGCGCGGACCCCTGCCGACGCTCTGGGTCAGGCGATGCGCCGTATCGGTCCGGGCGCGGTGCTCGTCTGGTCTCAGACTCGGGAGACTGGTGACCCCAGTGCGCTCGCCGTCCTCCCCGACCTGCGCCCGGAGCCGCTGGTGCTCCTGGGAGGTCCGGGATGGTGGCCGGGTGACACCCCTCGCGGGCAGCGGGTGTCGGACCTCTCCGAGGCCATCACGATGCTGTCGCGCGCTGCCGGCGCGTGAGGTGATTGCTGAGCCCGGTGCGACCTGGCGGTCAGCCGTCGAGTTGGGTGCGCGCGGAGAGTACGCGGAGGCCGAGCGACTCGCGATCGACCTTGAGGCCGTGGGCGGTCGCTGGACATCGTTGGCACTGTCCACGCGTGCGAGCCATCTCCGTCAGGTAGGTGCGTCGTCGGCTGCACTCGACGTCCGGGCGCTGGAATTCGCGACGGACGATGAGAGCGCCGCTGACGCCCTCATCGGGCTCGCGGCGGACAGCGTGGCGGTAGGCGATGTCAACGCGGCTGTGGCGAGGCACGTGGAGGCCGGCGCAGTCGCGCGCGAGTGGCGGGGGAGGACCCGCTGGCACTGGGTCGGCGCCGAGATCGCGCTGCTGGCCGGCGACCAGTCCAGGGCGCATGAACACGGTCGCAGGGCAGTTCTCACCAGTGCCGGACGGTCCGATCGTCACCATGCGAAGTCACTCATCGTGGCCTGCGCTGCGAGCGGGGACCTCGCGGGAATGGAAGGGGTGCTCGACCTCTCCGTCGACCGCGGCTGGCACACCCTCGTCTGGCCTTTGGCCCTCGTAGTGGCAGACCGCGTGCACGACCGGCCATGGGCGGATCGAGCATGGGCGGATCGAGCATGGGAGTGCGGGGCGCGTGCGACTCGTGTGATCGAAGCCGGGCTGCCGCCCCGTCTCGTGGAGATGTGGCAGGACCATCCCGGCGTACGTCGACTGCGGGGCGGTGGGTCTCCGAAGGGGAGCGAGTAGCCTGACGCCATGTCGGACGGACCCTCGCTCCCCGAGCCCTTCGCCTACCTAGGCCTGACATTCGACGACGTCCTCCTGCTCCCTGCGGAGTCCGACGTCGTCCCCAGCGAGGTGGACACCACCAGCCGCCTCACACGCAATATCAGCGTGAGGGTGCCCTTGCTCTCGAGCGCCATGGACACCGTGACCGAGGGGCGCATGGCCATCGCCATGGCCCGGCAGGGCGGAGTGGGGATCCTCCATCGCAATCTGTCCATCGAGGACCAGGCGACTCAGGTCGACATGGTCAAGCGATCCGAGGCCGGCATGGTGGGCAATCCGATCACCTGCGGGCCCGAGGACACGCTCGCGGAGGTGGATGCCCTCTGCGGGCGCTACCGCGTGAGCGGCGTCCCTGTCGTCGATGACTCGCAGATGCTCCTCGGGATCATCACCAACAGGGACATGCGCTTCGAGGATGACATGTCGCGCAGGGTGCGCGAGGTCATGACACCGATGCCCCTCATCACCGCGCCGGTCGGTGTCGACCCCGAGGAGGCGCTGCGCATTCTCGCGCACCACAAGGTTGAGAAGCTGCCGCTGGTCCATCCGGATGGTCGACTGGGTGGCCTCTTCACTGTGAAGGACTTCGTCAAGTCAGACAAGTACCCGCTGGCCACCAAGGACGCGGATGGCCGCCTCATCGTCGGTGCCGCCGTCGGCGTGGGACCCGATGCCGAGAAGCGCGCCCACGACCTCATTGATGCAGGTGTCGACCTGCTCGTGGTCGACACCGCCCACGGTCACTCGCGCGCGGTCGTCGAGATGGTTGCCCTCCTCAAGCGGACGACGTCGGTCGACATCGTCGGAGGCAATGTCGCCACGCGCGAAGGGGCGTTGGCTCTCGTCGAAGCAGGCGCCGACGGCATCAAGGTGGGTGTCGGGCCTGGATCCATCTGCACCACCCGAGTGGTCGCCGGCGTCGGAGTCCCGCAGATCTCCGCGATCTACGAAGCAAGCCTCGCTGCGAGGCCGGCAGACGTGCCGATCATCGGCGACGGTGGCGTGCAGTTCTCCGGGGATATCGCCAAGGCCCTCGTGGCTGGCGCGGACACCGTGATGGTGGGCAGTCTGCTCGCCGGCTGCGAAGAGGCCCCGGGGGATGTGGTCTTCGTCAACGGCAAACAGTTCAAGGCCTACCGAGGCATGGGCTCCCTCGGCGCGATGCAGTCGCGCGGCGAAGCTCGATCGTTCTCCAAGGATCGCTACTTCCAGGACGACGTACTCAGTGACGACAAGCTCGTGCCCGAGGGGATCGAGGGCATGGTCCCCTACCGCGGGCCGCTCTCGGTGGTCGCGCATCAGTTGGTGGGTGGCCTTCGTGCATCCATGGGCTACTCGGGCGCGTCCACGATCCCCGAGCTCCACGCCAAGGGACGCTTCGTGCGCATCACGGCAGCCGGTCTCAAGGAGAGCCATCCGCACGATGTCGTCATGACTGTCGAGGCCCCCAACTACCACTCGCGATAGGACAGACGTGGCAGAGATCGAAATCGGGCGGGGCAAGCGCGGCCGCGTTGCCTACTCCCTGGACGAGGTTGCGATTGCGCCCAGCAGGCGCACCCGTGATGCCGATGAGGTGTCCACGGCATGGCAGATCGACGCCTACCGATTCGAGGCGCCGATCATCGCGGCGCCGATGGACTCCGTCGTATCCCCGGACAGTGCCGGTGCCCTTGGGCGACTTGGCGTGCCCGCTACCTTGAACCTCGAAGGACTCTGGACGCGCTACGCGGACCCGATGCCCGTTCTCGAGCGCATCCGGCAGGCACCGAGCCATGAGGCGACCGCCGTGCTGCAGCAGGTGTACGCCGAAGCCCCCGTCGACGAAGGGCTGGTCAGGGAGCGGATAGGTCAGCTCAGGGACAGCGGCATCACCGTCACCGTCGGCGTCTCCCCCCAGGGCGCAGCGAGCCTGGCTCCCATGGCCGTGGCGGCCGGGGTCGACATCCTCGTCATCCGCGGCACCACGGTATCCGCGGAGCATGTGTCCTCCGATGGCTCGCCGCTCAACCTCAAGACCTTCATCTACGACCTCGAAGTCCCCGTCATCGTCGGCGGCTGCGCGACGTATCAGGCGGCGCTGCACCTGATGCGGACGGGCGCGGCTGGCGTCCTCGTCGGATTCGGCGGAGGCGCCGCCCACACGACGTCCGATGTGCTGGGCATCCGTGTCCCGATGGCGAGCGCCATCGCGGACGTAGCCGCTGCTCGTCGTGACTACCTCGATGAGTCCGGAGGACGCTACGTCCACGTGATCGCGGATGGTTCGGTGGGCTCATCAGGCGCGCTCGTCAAGGCGATTGCCTGCGGGGCAGACGCGGCCATGATCGGGTCCCTGCTCGCCCGTGCGAGCGACGGCCCCGGAGCGGGTATCCACTGGGGAGCCGAGGCATGGCACCCCCACCTGCCACGTGGCGAGCGCAAGGCCCTCGGGATCGTCGGCACCTACGAGCAGATCCTGCGCGGACCATCGACCCACGCGGACGGATCGGCCAACCTCATCGGTGCACTGCGCAAGGCGATGGCGACCACGGGTTACAGCGACCTCAAGGAGTTCCAGCGCATAGACGTCGTGCTCGACCCGGAGTGACCTGCGGGCTCTGTCCGGGGAGGATAATGGGGGAGTGATGGACGCGGACGATCGACTTGACAGGGACTCGCGTGCCCAGTCGATCGCCTTCGCTCGCGAGCACCGCGTCGACATCGTCATCATCGGCGGCGGAGTCGTCGGGTGCGGTGCGGCGCTCGATGCCGCTGCGAGAGGCCTTTCGGTGGTGCTTCTCGAGCAGAGTGATCTCGCCGCTGGAACCTCCTCGCGCTCCTCCCGGTTGGCGCATGGCGGCTTGCGCTATCTCGAGCAGCGAGAGTTCTCTCTGGTGCACGAGGCCCTCACCGAGCGCGGCCTCCTTCTCGATCGCCTGGCGCCCCATCTCGTCCGCCCAGTGCCGTTCCTCTTCCCGGTCGGCCGCAAGTGGGAGCGCCCGTACGTCGCATCCGGTGTGCGGCTCTACGACGTCCTGAGTCGCATCGGGAGCTACGGGGGCACCATGCCGCGGCCGAAGAGTCTCAATGTGGACGAGACGAAGCAACTTGCCCCGGACCTTGATGCCGGTGAGATCGCCGGTGCGGTCAGATTCCACGACGCGCAAATCGATGACGCACGACACACGGTCGCGGTAGCTCGCACGGCTGCCTCATTCGGAGCGCACATCCTCACGCGGACGCGGGTGGACTCCTTGTCATTCGACGACGAGGGACGCGTGACGGGAGTCAAGGTCCGCGATGAGCTGAGCGGCGATGAGTACGCGATCCGGTCCCGTGTCGTCATCGCGGCGGCCGGCGTTTGGACTGACGAGATCTTGCACATGGTCGATCCGGATGCCCCCGATCGCGTCCAGCAGAGCAGGGGGGTGCATCTCGTCGTCCGAGGCGACGCGATCCGCTCGACGACCGCGATCATCGCTCGTACGCCCGCCAGCGTCCTCTTTCTGCTTCCCTGGGGCGGGGACTGGATCGTCGGAACCACGGATACCCCTCGAGAGGTGGATGAGAGCCTCGCGAATCCGGTGGCCACCGAGGAGGAGATCGCCTACTTGCTGGGACAGGCCAATCGCTGGCTGGCCCGCCCGCTTCGACGCGAGGATGTCATCGCCACGTACGCCGGATACCGGCCGCTGGTCACCGAGGAGTCCGCGGAGGCAACGACGCAGGTGTCGCGCGAGCATGTGATCTTCCATCCTGCGCCCGGCCTCGTCTCCATCGCCGGTGGCAAGTACACGACGTACCGAGTCATGGCAGCCGATGCCGTGGATGCGGCCGTCGCCGAACTCGACGAGGCCGTCCCGGCATCGACGACAGCGGATATCCCCCTCGTCGGGGCTGTCGGCTTCGTCGACCTGTGGGCTGATCGAGCCGCCCTGGCCGAGAGGTGGGAACTGCCGGTGACGACCGTCGAGCGCTTGCTGCGCCGATACGGATCGCGCGTGAGCGAGATCTTCGACGTCATCGCGGCGGACCCGGGGATGCGCCGGCCCCTCCCGCCTGAAGGCAGGCACATCGCGGCCGAGGCCGTCGTGGCAGTCACGCATCAAGGTGCCAGCGACCTCGAGGATGTGCTGGTCCGCCGCCTGCGTCTGACGGCCGAGTCCCCCGACGCGGGGCGTGAGGCGGCTGCGGCCGTGGCACCCCTCATCGCACCCCTGCTCGGCTGGGACGACTCCCGCGTCAGCGAGGAGATCGCGGCGTACTCCGATCGCCACCCGCTCATTCGCGCGTAGGCTCGCCCCTATGAGCATGCTCGCAGCACCCCCGGCCGCCTCAAAACTCATCGCCCAGCTGGCCGTCGCGCCCGACGCGGAGACCCGAGAGGTCCGCGCGCCGTTCACCGGGGAGATCCTCTATCGCCTGCCCCTCGCAACCGAGTACGACGTGGCGAGTGCCGCGGCGCGTGCGCGATCGGTGCAGCGAGAGTGGGCCGAGCGTCCCGTGCGAGATCGGGTACGCATCATGCGACGCTTCCACGATCTTGTGATCGCCAAGCGTGACGAGGCCCTCGACCTGCTGCAGTGGGAAGTGGGCAAGGCGCGCGCCGATGCCCTTGAGGAAGTCCTCGATGTCGCCGTGGTCGCGCAGTACTACACACGCAAGGCACCTGGTCTGTTGAAGTCCCGTCGGGTGCGTGGTGCCCTTCCCCTGCTTGTCGGAGTCGAGGAGATCCGCAAGCCCGTGGGCCTGGTCGGCATCATCGCGCCATGGAACTATCCGCTCACGCTCGCGGCGAGTGATGCGATCCCGGCCCTGCTGGCAGGCAACGGAGTCCTGCTGAAGCCGGATCCGCAGACGACATTGATCTCCGCCTGGGTGCTCGAGCAATTGCTGCTCGCGGGCCTGCCCGACGGACTGATGGCCATCCTGCCGGGTGAAGGTCCGGTCGCGGGACCCATGGTGATTGACGCCGTCGACCACGTCATGTTCACGGGCTCCACGGCAACGGGGCGCGTGGTGGCAGAGCGCTGCGCCACGAGGCTCATCGAATGCACCTTGGAACTCGGCGGCAAGAACGCCATGATCGTCCGCGCTGATGTGGATCCCGCCAAGGCGGCCGAGACGGCGGTGCGGGCTTGTTTCGCCAATGCTGGGCAGTTGTGCATCTCCATGGAGAGGATCTACGTCAACGCTGCGGTGTACGACGCCTTCCTCGCGCATTTCATCCCGCGCGTCCTGTCGATGCGCATTGCCTCCGGGCCCGGCTGGGACGGCGATATCGGTTGCCTCATCTCGCCGGCCCACCTCGATCGGGTTCGCTCGCATGTGGAGGACGCGGTGGCGCAGGGCGCGACGGTGCTCGCCGGCGGCCGCGCGCGGCCTGACATCGGGCCCCTGGCCTTCGAGCCGACCGTGCTTGCGGGAGTGACCGAGTCCATGACGCTGTGTCGCGAGGAGACTTTCGGCCCCGTGGCCGCGGTCTACCCCGTCGTCGACGACGAGGAGGCGGTACGCCGAGCCAACGACACGGCGTACGGCCTTAATGCATCGATTCTCACGCGTGATCTGCGCGCAGGCCGTCGGCTGGCACGTCGGCTTCGCACCGGCTCGGTCAACGTCAACGAGGGTTACGCCGCCTCCTGGGGATCCACCGCCGCGGCGATGGGCGGAGTGGGCGACTCGGGGCTCGGACATCGTCACGGCGAGGGAGGCCTGCTCTGCTACACCGAGCCGCAGGCCATCGCGACGCAGCGACTCCTGGGGTTTGGCCCCCAGCTCGGGCTGGACGCGCGACGATGGGGCAACTTCCTCGCTACGGCGGTGGGATCGATGGGCAAGCTCCGGCTCTAGGCTCGATCAGGAACTATCGGGAGGCAGGGCAATGGCGGGATTCGACTACGACGTTCTCATCGTCGGCTCGGGATTCGGTGGCTCTGTCGCCGCGCTCCGGCTGTCTGAGAAGGGCTATCGCGTCGGCGTGCTCGAGGCAGGACGCCGATTCACCGATGCTGACTTCCCCAAGACGTCGTGGCGGTTGCGGCGCTTCCTGTGGGCTCCCGCACTGGGGTGCACGGGCATCCAGCGGATCCACGTGCTCAAGGATGTCGTCGTCCTGGCCGGTGCTGGTGTCGGTGGAGGGTCGCTTGTCTACGCCAACACTCTCTACGTCCCACCGAAGAGATTCTTCGAGGACAAGCAGTGGGCTCACATCACCGATTGGGCGAGTGAACTCGCGCCGTACTACGACCAGGCGTCCCGCATGCTGGGCGTGGTCACCAATCCGACGATGACGCCCAGTGACGAGGTCATGAAGGCGGTCGCGGACGAGATGGGCGTCGGCCACACCTTCCAGATGACCCCGGTCGGCGTGTACTTCGGTGACGGGCCCGGGGTCACCACACCCGATCCCTTCTTCGGTGGTGTCGGACCCGATCGCACCGGGTGCACAGAGTGCGGTGAGTGCATGACCGGATGCCGCCACAATGCCAAAAACACCCTGCCCAAGAACTACCTCGGACTGGCCGAGGCTGCGGGGGCTGTGGTCCATCCGCTGACGACCGTGACCTCGATCGAGCCCCGCGAGGGCGGCGGCTACACGATCACCACCAAGCGCACGGGGAGCCTGTCTCGTCGCACGCGCACCTTCACGGCCGAGCAGGTCGTCATGGCCGCCGGCACCTACAACACGCAGAAGTTGCTGCATCGGATGAAGGACGAGGGAAGGCTGCCTAGGCTCTCGCGGATGCTCGGCCGGCTGTCGCGCACCAACTCCGAGTCGATCCTCGGGGCGGTGGCGAAGTCACCGGATGCCGACTACACACGCGGTGTCGCGATCACCTCGAGCTTCTTCCCCGACGACGTCGGCACGCACGTCGAGCCGTGCCGCTACGGCAAGGGCTCCAACTCGATGGGCCTGCTGCAGTCGGTCATCACCGTCCCGCGTCCCGGCGAGCCGAGGTGGCGCACCTGGACAAAGGAACTGTGGCGTCAGCGCGCGAGTGCGGCCTACCTCGTCAACGTCCGCAAGTGGAGTGAGCGGGCGGTGATCTCGCTCGTGATGCAGCCGGTCGACAACTCCCTCACGCTCACGGGCAAGCGCGGCCGCCTCGGCTGGCGCCTAGCGACGAACAAGGACGAGTCCAACCCGGCACCGTCGTACATCCCGATCTCCGACGAGGTCGTGCACCGCATCGCCGACCAGATCGACGGTGTGGCGGGCTCCAATGCCTTCGACAACTTCGATGCCGTGATGACGGCCCACTTCGTCGGTGGATGCGTGATCGGGTCGGACGATGAGACCGGGGTGGTGGACGCCTACCACCGCGCATTCGGGCACCCTGGCCTGCACATCGTCGATGGGTCTGCGATCACCGCCAACCTCGGCGTCAATCCGTCGCTGACGATCACGGCCCAGGCCGAACGTGCGATGGCCATGTGGCCCAACAAGGGTGAGGAAGACTCACGTCCGGAGCTGGGTGCGGCGTACATCGCCGTCGAGGCGGTCGCGCCGAAGAACCCTGTCGTGCCGGAGCATGCGACCGGCGCCCTGCGCCTGCCCATCGTCGAGGTGCGCTAGTCAGCGACTGGCACCTGCTCCTCGCTCACGAGTGCGAAGTACGCCTTTTTGCCGAACTTGGTGGTCATCCGAACGAGGTAGGGGCCGGGGCCGTTGACGCGCACGGCCGGCAGCCAAAGCTTTGGGTTGGCGCTGCCGAGGGATACCCAAGTCTTGCCGATACGCACGGTCGCGACGGCCCCAGCGAAGACCTTGCCGCTAAGCCGCAGTCGCGTAGCCTGGCCCCGCTCCACTGAAATGTGCGGCGGCTTGGCCGGATTGCCACTGAGTGCCATCGAAATCACGACAGGGCGCGCACCCTTCGACGGGACCTTCTCCACCGGAGTCGGGTTCGCGATCACCAACCGGCTCTCCGCCTGGGCGATGTTGCCCGAGGTGTCGTACGCCGTGACTGTCAGAGTCGTTGCGCCGTTGGCCAACGTCCAGGAGTCCCAGGGGATCGACCACGATGATCCTGACGAGGGTGTGAGAGCCGTCGCGAGCAGGCGCGTGCCTGAGTGGATCTCGATGCGCTCAACGCCCACATCATCGGTTGCGGTCACCCTGGACACCACCGTGCCGGTGACGCTCGCTCCATCGGTCGGAGCGGTGACCTGCAGCGCGGGGGCAGCGCTGTCGTCAGATGGCCACGTGCGCCAGTCGGACCACGGACCC
>JBMTDJ010000016.1:0-34285 GCA_049431945.1 Candidatus Nanopelagicales bacterium
GCGGGCTGCTCGACGTGTCCGGCACCTACCTGGGCACGTCTCACCGCCAGAAGACGGTCAAGTCCCAGGTCGGTCGCCTGCGCTCCGGGCTGGCGCAGCTCTTCGATCTGCCTGACGGCTATGAGGTCATCCTCGGCAACGGGGGTTCGACCGCCTTCTGGGACATCGCCACATTCGGCCTCATCCGCGACCGCGCGCAGTTCCTGTCCTTCGGCGAGTTCGGCGCCAAATTCGCCACGGCAGCACAGGATGCACCCCATCTGGGAGACCAGTCGGTGATCAAGGCCGAGCCGGGGGATGCCCCGTCGTTCTCAGCGGAGACTGGAATCGATGCCTACTGCTCGCCTCACAACGAGACCTCCACCGGCGTGGCCATCACCCCGGCACGCGTCCCCGGTGCCGACGCCGACTCCCTTGTCCTCACCGACGCCACCTCCGGGGCAGGCGGGCTCCCCCTTGATGCCTCGCAGACCGATGTCTACTACTTCGCGCCTCAGAAGAGCTTCGGTTCCGACGGCGGACTCTGGTTCGCGCTCATGTCGCCCGCTGCCCTGGCTCGGGCCGAGCAGATCCGGGCGAGCGGGCGCTGGACTCCGGCATTCCTCGATCTGTCCATCGCCATCGACAACTCCCGCCAGGACCAGACGTACAACACTCCCGCCCTCGCCACGATCTATCTCATGGCCGAGCAGGTCGACTGGTTCCTCGCCAACGGAGGCCTCGACTGGTGCACCGCACGCACATCCGAGTCGAGCGGCATCCTCTACGACTGGGCCGAGGCCAGTGACGTGGCCAGCCCCTTCGTCACGGACCCCGCCAAGCGCTCCGCTGTGGTCGCCACCATCGACTTCGACGACAGCATCGATGCCACCCGCATCACCAAGGCACTCCGCGCCAACGGGATCGTCGACACCGAGCCGTACCGCAAGCTCGGACGCAACCAGATCCGCGTCGCAGTCTTCCCTGCGGTGGATCCTGATGACGTCCGGCAACTGACACGATCGATCGACTACGTCGTCTCCCAACTCGCGTGACGACAGCCGGGGGCCACGACGGAGCGCTGCACGCCCCGATCCGCCCCGCGCGCGACCGCGTCACGCTCATCGCCTACGCGCAGCTGGGCCTGCTGGGCTGGTTCATCTACGCGTTCGGCGCATCGGTCACCCTGCTGCGCGATGACGAGGGACTGACCCGGACCGCGGCGTCCACCTTGAGCATCTCCCTCGCCCTGGGTGGCACGCTCGGCAGTTTCATCGCTGCCCCTGTGGTGCGACGCTGGGGTCGCGGACGCATGCTTCGCGCCGGAGCCATCTTCGTTGCGGTGGGATCTTTGGTGTACATCTCCGATGGGCCGCTCGCCATCGTCGCTCTCGGACCCTTCATCGGCTCCCTCGGCGCGAGCTTCTGCGCGGTGGGCGTCAGCGCCTACCTCGAGGCTCGGCAGGGATCCGCTGCCGATGCTTCGCTGGCCGAGGCCAATCTCGTCGCATCAACGGCCTCACTGCTGGGAATCCTCGCGGTCGGCGTGGGCGCCACCACCCTGCTCGGCTGGCGGCTTGGGCTCGTCCTGCTCGTCGTCGTGGTCATCGTGCTCGAACTCATACGCGGCCGCTCGCTTGCCCCCTTCAACGTCGGCACGGAGCTGGAAACTCGGGCCGATGCGCCACGCCTGCCCGGGCTGGTGTGGTGGGCCGTGATCACCCTCATCCTGCTCACCAGCGTGGAGATCACACTCCTCCAATGGGGACCAGACCTGTTGCGCGAGCGCGGCGGGCTCGAAGCGGGATCGGCATCAGCGACCATCGCGGCAATCGTCGTCGGCATGATCATCGGGCGCCTCGTCGGATCACGCATCGTCGAGCGCGTGTCGTCCGAACTCGTCTTCGGCGCGTCGATCATTTTCGCCGCCGCTGCCTTCGCGTACACGTGGCTCGTCACCGGGGCGGTGCCGCTCATCATCGGGCTGGTGCTCATCGGCATCGGGATCGGCATGCACTTCCCTCTCGGCATTGGCCGGGCGATGCGGGCCTCGGCCGGCCAGCCCGATCGGGCCGCGGGCTGGACCAGCGCCGGCATCGGCATCATGAGCGGCGTCGCGCCCTTCGCCCTGGCAGCGCTCGCGGACTCTTGGGGCGTCCACGACGCCTTCGCGGTCATGCTGCTGTTCTTCGCCGCGAGTTTCGCGCTCCTCCTGTGGAAGCGAGTGCCGGAGGACCTTCCCGACTAGTTGCGGCGGACTTGCGATTCCCGGCTCAGGTTGCGGGCCCCCTCGTCCAGCGATCAGCGCGTGAGTGCTGCGACGATCACCGCAACCACCAGCAGGGCCAGGACCCCGACCGTGACGAGGCGGCGCGCTCGGTGATCCACTCCCCCACTCTAGGCAGCCGGTCCCGGCGACACCGACCCGCTAGCCTCGACGCGTGGAATCACGCCTGACGCTCGAGCAGATCGAGGCCGACCCCGCGCTGCGCAGTAGGGACGACGATGGCGTGGCCGCGATCGCCATCGGCACCGTGCTGTGGGCTCTGGCTCTGCTCGCCGTCGTGCTGTGGGGCAGTGCCTGGGGTGTGGACACTGACAGGTGGATGCTCGTGTGCGCTATCGGCGCAGGCCTCGGGGCTCCGGGGCTCGCACTCGTCTGGGGACGCCGCATGCGTCGGCGCGGGCGTCAGCCCTGATCGACGTCGTCGACGTCGGCGTCCTCGACATCGATGACCTCGAGTGCGGCAGGCTCAACCTCGACCACGTCCACCGCGCTGACTTCTACTGCCTCGACCTGGTCGAGATCCAGCGCGTCAAAGCCGACGAAGTCCTGCACGGGGGTAGCTACGGGCTCGCGCTCAGCGGGTTCGACCTCCGAGTGAGCGCCACAGCCAAAGGCGAGGGAGACCACGCATCCATCAGCAGGCGACATCTGCTGGGCGCATACGCCGAAGGCCTGCCCGAGTGGGCCTCCGATGGGAAGCAGGAAGCCGCAGGTCGAGCAGGTCAGAGAGGCAGCGCGGGCCATGGGCGCCTCGGGTCCCCGATCACCGGACCACCAGCGCCGTGCGGCCTCGTCGCGACCATCGGCCGACAGGACGCGCACGCGGCCCAGGCCGATCTCCCACTGACTGGGATGGACCGGGCTGCGATCGGCAGCTCCGTCGAGCTCGTCGAGGCCCGTGAGGCCCGCCGTGAGGCGCTGGTCGTCCGCAGGAGTGGGCCACACCGTCCCTACCGCGAGATCACCAGGACGCACGCGCTCAGCCCACGGCACCCAGGGCGGAGCGACCAGCGCGTCGGGTCCCGGAAGGAGCACGACCTCGTCGACGGTCGCTGACTTGGCGCGCGGGGCACGCGCGATCGTGGCCGCCCAGCGCCAGCCGACGTAGGCGGGATCGAGGCAGTCGAAGTAGTGAGTCGCGACGCGCTCATCGTCGTACTCGACGTCGACGTGGTCCCCCACCGTGCCCCACGGAGCCTCAGCCTCTGCGGCTTCACGGGCGAGATCGACGGCCTTGGCAAGCACGCTGTCAGACACGGTCACTCCACGCCCATGGAAGGCACGAGCTGGAAGACCCACAGGCCGAGCGTGCCTTCACTCCCGGCGACGACCTGCAGGGAGACCCCGTCGACCGGCACCTCCTGCAGATCCGGATAGGTGAAGCGATAGTAGGTCGAGGTGATCGGACGCTGTGTGAGTCGCTGGGAACCGATCACGGGGAACCACCCGGCATCCGCGACCGCGGGATCGACGCTGATCCCGATGACCTGTCCGGGTATCACCGCGATAGCGGCGACATCGGCGCCGTCGAGTGCCTCGGTCACGACATCCTGCGCGCACGTCTCGGCACTGAGCGGCTCGCCGTCGAAGGACCAGCACAGCGCCGCGCGGTACGCCGACGACATGCCCGACACCACCGAGACTCCGGGCGCGGGCTTCTCACATGCAGCGAGCGCGAGGACGCTGACAGCGGCCAAGGATCCTGCAAGGAAGGAACGACGTAGTCGCATCATGCCCTCAGACGTCGAAATCGTCGGCGACGGCGCGCATCACGGCCGCGAGTTTGCGACAGTGATCGTCGCTGGGGTAGCGGCCGCGACGCAGCTGATTGGACGCGCTGTCCATGAGCTTGATGAGATCCTCGAGGATCACCGCGACATCCTCAGCAGGCTTGCGGCCCGCCTTGACAACGGATGCGGGCTGCTCAAGCACTGTGACACTCAACGCCTGCTTGCCGCGCTTGCCGTCGACTACACCGAACTCGACCTTGGCTCCCTGCTTCAGCGACGTGGTGCCCTCGGGCAACGCGGATGCGTGGACGAAGACATCCTCGCCATCATCAGTGGCGAGGAAGCCGAAGCCCTTATCGACGTCGTACCACCTGACCTTGCCGGTCGGCATGGCATCCCCTTCTCGCGGCGGGAACTCGGACGAGCACCCGCCACAAGGCTAGACGGGGGCGAGGCCTGGGGCGCCTCTAGGGTGGCGTCACGCCCTGCCGTCGGCCCTAGGGTGGCGGCATGGCCCCCACTCGCGCTCCAGGTGACCGGCTGCTGCGGATCGGTGGCGTCGTCACCGTCGTCGGCCTCATCTGCACGGTAATCGCCATGCTGCCCCTGGTGTTTCCCGGACTGGCGCTCCCCTCAGCCTGGTGGTTCCTCTCGATGATTACCGGAGTTGGCCTCGCACTGGTCATCGCCGGACTTGCCGTGTCCGCGCGATCACGGCGGCGCCACTAGCCTGCGAGCCACTCCGGCAAATGCGTGAGGTCGGGAAGGACCACATCCGGGCCCGCGGCGGAGAGTTCGGCCAGGCTCGTCGGGCCACTGGGGACGACGACAGAGATGACGTCGGCAGACCGCGCGGCCCGCACATCACCCGGGTGGTCGCCGACATACGCCCACGCGTCATGCTCGCGAAGCGCGGTCGCCTTTCCCTCCGCAAAGAGGTCACCGACGATCTCATCAGCGTCGAGACCTGCCGCCTCCAGTGCCAGGCTCGCCACCGCGCCGTATTTCGCGGTGACCACGAGCACTCGGTCGCCTCGCTCGCGCACGGCGGCGATCGCCTCCGCCGCCCCAGGCATCGGACGCGTGAGTGGGATGCCGTTGACCCGGTAGTGGGCGCGGTACGCCGCAAGGAGCACGTCGTACGGCTCCTCCGGCAGCCAGCGCGGGAACACGTGGTCGAGCGGCAGACCGATCGTCGAGCGGATTTCGTCACCATCGGCGTCGATGCCGTACTGCGAGATAACGTGCTGTACTGACAGGACGATTCCCTCAGCGGAGTCGACGAGAGTCATGTCGAGGTCGAATCCCACAGCGCGCACTCGCCGAGCCTAGGGGTAACGTCATCCGGTGCGCAGTCTGGCCGATGACCTGCGGGGTCGCTCCGATGAGGACCTTGCACGCCTCCTTGCCGGTCGGCCCGATCTGCTGCACCCCGTGCCCGCAGACATGACTGCACTCGCCGCGCGCGCCGGGGCCGCGATCTCCACTTCGCGGGCGCTGGATCGACTCGACGGCCTGACGCTCGCCGTAGCGCACGCGGTCAACGTCGCAGCCGAGCCGTGTGCCCTCGAATCCGTCCTCGAGTCCTTCCCCGCTGACCGGCGCGAGCAGGTCGAGCGCGCACTCGGCCACCTGCGAGCCATCGCCCTCGTCTGGGGACCTGACGATGCGCTGCGGCTCGTCCGCACCGCCAAGGAATCCCTCGACAGCGACACGTCCCGCGTCGTGGAGTGGCCCCCACCGGCGCTGGCGAGCATCGCCCGTGACCCCGGCTTGGTCGAGCGGACAGCCGGGCAGCACGCCCTCGCGACGGTCGTGGCCGTCACGACGATTGCCGAGGCATGGTCCGGCGACGAGGCACCCCCGGTCCTGCGCAAGGGCGGCCTCGGAGTGCGCGATCTGACCGCGACCGCCCGCCTGCTGGACTCCGACGAGCGCGGCGCCGCCCTCATGATCGAGACTGCTCATGCCGCAGGCCTCATCGGCCGCGACGAGGACAACCTCTGGCGCCCCACAGCCGACTACGACGACTGGCATGACCGACCCCTGCCTGAGCAGTGGGTCGAGCTCGCGCGTGCCTGGTGGACCTCGACGCGCGCACCGTCCACTGTGGGAGTCTCCGCTAACGCCCTCTCAGAGGATGTCGAACAGCGCGGCCAGCCGCTACTGCGCGAGCAGGTGGTCGCCATCCTCGGTGAGCTCTCGGGTGGAGCAGCTCCGGCCGACGCACATGCGGTGATCGGCGCACTGCATGCACGAGCACCCAGGCAGTCATCACCCGACCGCGACGCCCAGGTGTGCGCGATCCTCGAGGAGCTCGAGGTGCTCGGCTTCACCGGCGGAGGAGCACTGTCTCGCATGGGAGCACGCGCAGCCGCCAATGCGGAGGACGCGGTGCTGCTTGCCGCCGAGGCGATGCCCGCGCCCCTGGACCACGTGCTTCTCCAAGCAGACCTCACGGCGGTTGCCCCCGGTCCGCTCATCCCCGATCTCGCGCGCGACCTGCGCCTCATGGCGGATGTGGAGAGCACCGGCGGTGCGGTGGTCTACCGCTTCACCTCGGACTCGGTGCGCCGGGCGATGGACGCGGGTCGCGACGCCGCGGGACTGCATGAGCTCCTTGCGCGGATCTCGCTCACGCCGGTGCCGCAGCCCCTCACCTACCTCATCGACGATGCAGCCCGCAGACACGGCACGGTGCGCGTGGGCGTCGCTACGGCGTACATCCGCTGTGATGACGAGTCAGCCCTCGCCGCTCTCCTCGCCGACCCACGGTCGGCCGCTCTCGGCTGCGTCCGTGCGGCCCCCACCGTCGTCACCGTCTCGGGGCGCATCGAGGACGCGATTGCGATCTTGCGCGACCTCGGCCTCCATCCCGTCGCGGAGACACCGGACGGCCAGGTGGCTCTGCCGCCCCGCCGACGCGCCCGGGCCCCAAGGAACTCCTCGTCACCGGTGGTGCGTCGCGACGCCCAGCCCGCGCTCATCACAGCAGCGATCGCCACCCTGCGGGGCGCCGGCGCATCGCGCAGGCGCGTGCCATCGACGGATGATTCGCTCCCTCCGATGCCGGTCTCCGACACACTCGCGGTCCTGCGCAAGGCAATCTCCAGCGAGACGCCGGTGCGCATCTGCTACGCCGGTGACGAGGGCGTGATCGATCCGCTGCGACTTCAGGCGGGCGTACTCACCGCAGTCGACCGCGTCACCGGCGAGGTGCGGACCTTCCAGGTACCGCTGATCCAGGCCGCCGATCTCGCCGCCCACACCCCCTAGTTCGTTGAGTGGCGCGGGTCGATGACCGCGGACCAGGTGGTGAACTCGGCGAGCAGGGCCGGAATGGGGTCTACGCCGATACCGGGACCGGTCGGCACGCGCAGGCGGCCATCCTCCAGCACGAAGGGCTCGGTGATGTCGGTCGCGAAATAGCGGCTCGACGCGCTGGTGTCACCCGGCAGCGTGAAGCCGGGCAGCGCCGCGAGCGCGATGTTGGCGGCGCGTCCGATGCCAGTCTCGAGCATGCCGCCACACCACACGGGAACATCGCGCTCCAGGCACAGGTCGTGGATCGCCTTGGCCTCGAGATAGCCGCCGACCCGTCCGGGCTTGATATTGATGATGCCCGCGGCACCGAAGGCGATCGCAGTATCGGCGGTTGCCGTGGAGATGATCGACTCGTCCAGGCATACCGGCGTGGTGATCCGCTCAGCCAGGAGCGCGTGCCCACGCAGGTCATCCTCAGGCAGCGGCTGCTCCACCAGAAGCAGGTCGAACTCATCCATCGCACCAAGCAATGCTGCGTCGGCGCGCGTGTAGGCCTGATTAGCATCGGTCTGCAGCGGCATATCCGGCCACGTCGCGCGGACCGCGCGAACAGCCTCGACATCCCAGCCTGGCTCGATCTTGAGCTTGATTCGCCGATAGCCGGCATCGACGTACGTCGCCACCTCATCGAGCAGGGCCGGCAGGCTGGCCGGGATGCCCACCGAGACGCCGCAGTCGACCTCGGAGCGCACAGCGCCGAGATAGTCGGCCAGCGACCTCCCCTGCTGGCGCAGCCAGGCGTCAAGCACCGCGGTCTCCAGCGCAGCCTTGGCCATGGGGTGACCCTGGAATCGGCGCAGGACTCGGTGGACACGTTGGGGATCGAGCGCGCGATCGGCGAGCACGGCGGGGATCAGATGTTCGGTGAGTACGTCGACCGCGCCGTCAACGTACTCGGCGGAATAGCCCGGCCACTCCATGGCCACACACTCCGACCAGCCAGAGACACCCTCGCTCACCATCTCGACGAGGAGGACGTCGCGCGCCGTCTGAGTGCCGAAGGACGTGCGGAACGGGCGCACGAGCGGCATGTCGATGCGGTGCAGGCGGATCAGGTCGATCGACGTCACGAAGTCTCCCCGGGAACGAGCAGGTAGGCGCCTTGGGTGGTGACACCCCCGACGACGAGGCCGGCATCGAGCGAATGAGTGAGCGCCTCCCGGACGGCTAGTCGCCACTGCAGGCCCAGATCCGGGTCGGCCTGTCGCAGGGACACGATGTCCTCGGGCAGCGACACCAGGACGCTCTCGCCCGGATGAGGTGCCTCACCCACCGAGGGCGCCCCGTCAGGGCCGACCACGATCAGGTCCCGCGTCATCGCGGCCAGATCAGCGTGGTCCGGGATCGGCAGTTCACCGCTGGCCGCCTGGGCCGCGCGGTCGGAGTCGACGACCCACCAGGCCACGAGCCGATCGGTGCGGTCTCCCGCATTGATCGCATCGGTCATCTCTCCGTAGAAGTCCGGGTGATAGGCGCGCACATCCACTCCGAGTCGATTGACATTGAAGTGGGCATTGCGCCGTACGAGGGGATCGAATGTCCACGACACGACCGGGATCCCCTGCTGGATCGCCCATTCGCGCTGGTGCCGCTTGACCGCGACACCCAAACCACGATCCCGAAGCCCGTCCACGATCGCCGCCATGTGGCTGTGGAGGTACACACCGCCCGGGAGGGTCGCATCGCGCGCGGGGAATCCCAGTGCCGCACCGATCACCCCGTCGTTGTCGTCGAGGACGACGCTGCAGTAGCCGCCGGCGTGCATCAAGGCGCGCAACAGATTTGGCGTGACCTGCGTGCCTTCGCCGGGCCACACCTCGTCGAAGACCCATCGAGCCTGCGCGAGGCTGTCCGGGGACTCGGCCAGCTCGATACGCACGACCCAACCGTAGCCGGGCCAGCCCGACAGGTGCCCCGGGAGGCGATGGGGCACGATTGGTCGGTGGAATCGGACCTGCTTGCTGGTGCCCAGGCGCGCGGAGACGCCCTCATCGACTCCGTGCGCACGCTCGTCGAGGTTGAGTCGCCATCGTCCGATGTCGCCTCATGCGAGCGCGCAGTGAGCGCCGCGGCGGACATCGTGCAGGCATGGCTCGGTTCCGCCGGCCGTGTCGAGGTCCACGACGGTCGCCCCGTCCTGCGCTGGGGGCCGGATCGCCCGCGCGTGCTCCTGCTGGGCCACCTCGACACGGTGTGGCCGGTCGGCACGCTCGAACGCATCCCCTGGTCGAATGACGGCGAGCGACTGCGCGGTCCGGGTGTGTTCGACATGAAGGTCGGCGTCGTGCAGGCCATCGGCGCCGTGGCACTGCTCGGCCTGGGTCCCGACGACGGGGTCGGGCTGCTCTTCACCACCGATGAGGAGATCGGCTCGGGTTGCTCGCGTGCCCTCATCGAGGATGCCGCGCGTGACGCCGATGCCGTCCTCGTGCTCGAGCCGTCCGTCGAAGGTGAACTCAAGACCGCCCGTAAGGGCACATCCTGGTACGTCGTGCAGATCACCGGCCGAGCCGCGCATGCGGGTCTGGATCCCGAGCGCGGCATCAATGCTCTCGTCGAGGCAGCCGAGCTCGTGCGCAGCGCGGTCACCTGGGCGGCACCTGAGGTGGGTACGACGGTCACGCCGACCACAGCCCGCGCGGGCATCACGGATAACACGGTGCCCGATCAGGCAGTCGTGGGCATCGATGTCCGCGCATGGAGTGCCGAAGAGCAGCAGCGAGTCGACGACCTCGCCCGTGGCTGGGGCCCCGCGCACCCCGAAGCCGGCGTGGACATCATCGGCGGCGGCATCAATAGGCCGGCGATGGAGCCGTCAGCTGGTGAGGGACTCGCCCGCCTCGCCGAGCGCTGTGCCGAGCGAATCGGCATCCCTCCCCTGGGGTCGCGCGCAGTGGGCGGTGCCAGCGACGGCAACTTCACCGCAGCAATGGGCATCCCGACCCTGGACGGACTCGGCGCTGTCGGCGACGGCGCGCATGCCGACCACGAGTGGGCCAGTGCTCGCGCCGTTCCGGAGCGCACCGCGCTCGTTGCCGCCCTCGTGGCGGCAATCCTTGCCGGGGAGTCGGCGTGAGCGACGGCCCGCTGATCGTCCAGAGCGACAAGACCCTGCTCCTCGAGGTCGGCCATGCCGCCGCCGACGAGGCACGCCGCGCCATCGCGCCCTTCGCCGAGCTCGAGCGCGCGCCAGAGCACATCCATACCTACCGAATCACGCCACTTGCACTGTGGAACGCCCGAGCGGCGGGCCACGACGCCGAGCAAGTGGTCGACATCCTGCTCACCTACTCGCGCTACGCGGTGCCGCATGCCCTGCTTGTCGACATCGCCGACACGATGGACCGCTACGGTCGCCTCACCATCGCTAAGCATCCCGCGCACGGGCTCGTGCTCACGACCACCGATCGTCCCGTGCTCGAGGAAGTGCTGCGCAGCAAGAAGGTAGCGCCCCTGGTCGGTGCACGCATCGATGATGACACCGTCATCGTGCATCCCAGCGAACGTGGACATCTCAAGCAGGTCCTCCTCACTCTGGGCTGGCCCGCTGAGGACGAGGCAGGCTACGTCGATGGCGAGGCGCATCCGATCGCCCTGCGAGAGGACGGCTGGAACCTTCGCGACTACCAGCGCGACGCCGTCGAGGGCTTCTGGGCCGGTGGATCAGGCGTCGTCGTCCTCCCCTGCGGCGCGGGCAAGACGATCGTCGGAGCAGCCGCCATGGCCAAGGCACAGGCCACCACGCTGATCCTCGTCACCAACACCGTGTCGGCCCGGCAGTGGAAGGCCGAGCTCCTCGCGCGCACGACACTCACCGAGGATGAGATCGGAGAGTACTCCGGCGCACGCAAGGAGATCCGCCCGGTGACCATTGCGACGTACCAGGTGATGACAACCCGACGCAAGGGCGTCTTCCCGCACCTCGAGGTCTTCGACACCCGCGACTGGGGCCTGATCATCTACGACGAGGTCCACCTGTTGCCCGCGCCCATCTTCCGCTTCACGGCCGACATCCAGTCGCGGCGTCGCCTCGGCCTCACCGCGACACTCGTCCGCGAGGACGGTCGCGAGGGCGATGTCTTCACGCTCATCGGGCCCAAGAGGTACGACGCTCCGTGGAAGGAGGTCGAGGCACAGGGCTGGATCGCCCCGGCCGAGTGCGTCGAAGTGCGCGTCACGCTCCCCGATGACGAGCGCCTCGTCTACGCGACAGCCGAGCCCGACGATCGCTATCGACTGGCGGCAACGACCGCTCAGAAGACGCACCTGGTCGAAGACCTGATCGAGCGGCACCCAGACGAGCAGATCCTCGTCATCGGGCAGTACCTGGATCAACTCGCCGAAATCGCCGAGCACGTCCAGGCGCCCACCATCACGGGCGAGACGGGCGTGAAGGAGCGCGAGCGGCTCTTCGAGGCCTTCCGTCGCGGCGAGGAGCGGGTGCTCGTGGTGAGCAAGGTCGCCAACTTCTCCGTCGACCTCCCAGAGGCCTCGGTCGCCATCCAGGTCAGCGGATCCTTCGGCTCACGCCAGGAGGAGGCCCAGCGCCTAGGTCGCCTGCTCCGCCCGAAGTCCGATGGCAAGCGGGCCCGCTTCTACACCGTCGTCTCGCGCGACACGGTGGACGCGGACTTCGCCCAGCATCGCCAGCGCTTCCTCGCCGAGCAGGGCTACGCCTACCGGATCATCGACGCGGAAGAGATCGACCGGGCGGAGGACCTGGGATGAACGACGACTCCGTCATCGGCGTGCCCGCCCGCCAGCAACTTGCCGAGACGACCATGGCGATCTACGCCGCTATCACTCTCCTAGGTGTCGTGGCAGCGGCGAGCTGGAAGGGGATCTTCGCCGACAACCTCGAACTCATCGTGATCATCATCGCCACCACGGTCACCGTCGCGGTGGCCCACGTCTGGGCCGCTGCCGCGGCCCATCGAGTCGTCGCCAGTGCCCCCCTGTCACGCGCTGAGTGGCGCGAGGAGGGGCGCCTGGCACTGTCGGTCATGGTCGTCGGAGGCCTGGCGATCGCTGCCTTCCTCGGGGCGCAATTGCTCAGCTTCGAGCTCGCGGGCTCGGTCGTCGCCACGCTGCTCATGCTCATCGCCGTGCTCTTCGTCGTCGGCGTCGTCGGTGGCCGGCGGGAGCAGCGCTCGTGGGCGCGATCGCTGGCGATCGGACTGCTGGACTCCTCGATCGGCATCGCGATCCTGCTGGCCAAGGTCACCTTCGGCGCCTGAACGTTCAGCCTGCTCGCAGTCCCACCGTTCCATCGAGGCTAAAAGTCACGCTCGAGATGCCACTGAGGCCGGGGATCGGGATGGAGATGTCGTTCATCGTCACGGTGCCCCCGAGCAGCAACTGACGGGGGTCCTCGCCCGGCTCGGGGGTGGCCTCGACGGCCATGGGCACGTCGACCTGCCCGGCCTTGGCGTTGCCCTCGACCATCCACGGGTGGGCGGCTGCCTTGCCCTCGGCCTCGAAGACCAGCAGGTCGCCGTCGAAGCGCTTGATCAGCGCTCGGGCCGCCCCCTGCATGAGGAAGTTCGAGGCCTTGAGCTTCTCCAGGGACATCTCGATGCGCAACCGCACGGCGGACGCCGCCACGTGCAGGCCACCACCGGTCACCGGTGCACTCACCTCGAGCGAGGTCGGGAAGTCGTGGGTTTGCAAGGTGATGGGGCTGCCGGGTTCGATCGTCCACGTGCCTGGGGTCGTCGTCACGGGCCCGAGTGTGCCACGTCAGGCGCGCAAGCGTGCGCCCTCCGGGTCGTAGAACGCGGTCCGCCGTGCCAATGCAGAATGACGCGTGCCCCGGACTCGCACCGCCAGGCTGGGATCATCCAGATCCACGTCCGCACCGACCAAGGCCAGGCCGATCGGGTGGCCCAGGGTGTAGCCGTAGCCGCCGCTGGTGAGATGACCCACAGGCTCGTCGCCGACGTAGACGGTCTCCTCCCCCCACAACCGAATGTCCGGATCGCAAAGCGCGACGTGCAGGACCTGGGACCTGGGACGATCTGCCTGCGCGTCCAGCGCCGACCTTCCGGCGAAGTCGCCCCTGTCCCAGGCAACGGCGAAGTCCAGGCCCACGGACACCGGGTCGTCCGCGGGCCCCATGTCGTGGCCGAGATGGCGGTAGCCCTTCTCCAAGCGCAAGGAGTCCAGAGCGAGGTAGCCGACCATGCCGACCCCGAGGTCTTCTCCGGCGGCGAGGAGGTCATCGAGGACGTCTCCGGCGAGATCGGCATCGCAGTAGATCTCGAAGCCCAGTTCTCCGGTGAAACTCACGCGCAGGGCGTATGCGAATCCGCCGGCGATCTCCACCCGTCTGCCGCCGAAATAACGTTGCGCATCTGCGGACCAGTCGTCGGGTGAGACGCGAGCAAGGAGTTCGCGGCTGCGCGGTCCGAACACCCCGAGGACCGCAGTACCCGAGGTGCGGTCGACGACCGTGGCGGAATGACCACTGAGCCGCCGACGCAGCAGTCCCTGCATGCGCTGCCTGCTCGACGTCGGCGTAACGACCCAGAAGCGATCGGGGCCGAGGCGGGTCACCGTGCCGTCGGCCTCAATCCCGCCCCCCTCATTGAGGAAGAGCGTGTACGTCGCCCGATCAATCCCGAGGTCGACACAGGCTGTCGCGGCGTACTGCAGGGCATCGAGCGCGCCGGGACCGCTCACCTCGAACTTCGCGAAGCCACTGAGATCGATGATGCCCACCGACTCGCGCACCATGCGATGCTCTCGGCCGACGACGTCATGCCAGCCGGGCCGACGGAAGTCGTACGCATCCGCGAGCGCCGGTGCGCCGAACCACAGCGGCCGTTCGAGGCCCTGGAGTTCGCCCATTACCGCACCGTGGGCGATGTGCCGCTCGTGCAGGGGCATGCGGCGCAGCCCGCGGGCCGTCTCGGACTGATAGCCCGGCCAGTGCATCGCGTACAGGCGACCGAGGCTCTCGCGCGTGCGCTCGTGCAGATACCGGCGGTTCGCCTGATGCGGCGAGAAGCGAGTGACGTCGACAGCGCTGGAGTCGAAGCACGGGTGGCCCGCGCGGACCCAGCGCGCGATCTCGCGCCCGACCCCCGGCGCGTAGATGATGCCCTGGGAGTTCATCCCCGCAGCCACAAAGAGCCCGTCGATCTCGGCCGTCTCGCCCACGATGAATGCCGTATCGGGGGTGAAGCTCTCCGGCGCGTTGATGAAACGGTCGTAACCCACCGTGGAGAGATCCGGCACGGCGCGCTCGGCCGCTGACCTGATGTCGGAGATGTGCTCCCAGTTCGGCGCGAATGTCGCATGGCCGTCGGCAGGGATGGTGTCCACGGCGCGCGGCAGCCCCCGTGGCTCGAAGGCCCCCAGGAGCAGGGAGTGGCCTTCGGGGCGGATGTAGTAGCTGTTGTCGACATCTCGCAGCACGGGCAGGCCGCTCACATCGACCTGCATTGCCTGAGATCGCACGTGCACGTGCTCGGCGGCGTACAGCGGCACCGCGACCCCGACCGTCGCGGCCAGGTCGCGGGTCCACAGGCCACCGGCGAGGATCACGCGGTCGGCCGCGATGGACCCTCGGTCGGTGCGGACACCCACGACACGATGACCGTGCACCTCGAGCGACGTGACGGGGCAGTGCTCGCGAAGGTGGACGCCGAGCGCGTGCGCTGCCTTGGCTAGCCCGAGTGCGGCATAGCCGGGGTTGACGTATCCGTCCCCGGGGAAGTGCAGACCCGCGACGACGTTCGCGGGGTCCAGGAGCGGCCAGAGCCGCTGGGCTTCAGCGGCGTCAACCATTCGCGCCTCGATACCGCTGTGGTCCGCTACATCGTGCGCGTAGGCGAGTTCATCAGCGCGCGCAGGATTGCGTGCCAGGCTCAGGGATCCCGGTGCGGTGAAGCCCACGTCGAGGCCGCTGAGGTCGCCCAGCGTGGCGTAGAACTGCCGGCCGTAGGCGGCGAGTTCGGTCAGCGTGATGGTGCCCCGGGCACCGGCGATGAGGCCCGCGGCATGCCACGTCGTGCCGCTGGTGAAGGTGTGGCGCTCGCAGACGACGACGTCGGTGATGCCCTGGAGCGCCAGGTGATAGGCGATGCTCGACCCGATGATGCCGCCGCCCACGATGACGACCTCGGCGCGCGACGGAGGCGGGTCGGCTACGTCTTCGGCGAAGGACGCCGCTGTGAGTTCGGTGTCCGCGAGTCGGTCCACGACGTCAGTCCACCCCGCCAGGGCGCTCGCGCAGGTAGGCGAGCGGGTAGTCCGGATGGGGACCGTCGATCTCACGCGCGAGTCGATGGCCGTCGAACACCGCCTCGGACACCATGGACGGCAGCATCGCATCGCCGACGACATGGACCGTCATGCCCCTGTCGCGCAATTCGCGCGCGAGCTGATCGTCGGACACTCGATGGGTGACGAGGACCACCGAGGACTCCGCCAGCGACCAGGGCTCGCCCAGGCTCGTCTCTCCGCGCGCTCCTTGGGCGTCGATATCGGTGAGGGTCACGCCCGCGTGCATGCGGACACCCGCCTGGTGCAGATGCCGGCGCAGGAAGTCGCCTTCGAGGGTGCCGTCCGACACCGGTGAGATCACCGGATGACTGGTGACCAGGTGCACGTCGTAGCCTTCGAGCGCCAGCAGTTCGGCGATGCCGGGACCGACGTAGTACCCCTCGGCGTCGTAGACGACGACCGGCCGGCCCGCGGCAGGGCGGGAGCCCGATATGACCTGCTCCGGGGTCAGCGCGTGCTCGGCTCCGGAGATCACGGCGTCGGTCGCGGGCTGCGAGCCGTCGCCGGCCCAGCGAGAGCCGGTCGCGATGACGACGATGTCGGCGCCGTAGTCCATGACGTCGGCGGCGGTGAGGCGCCGACCGGTGATGACCTCGATCTTCGGATGCTGATCGAGCTGGATGGCGCGCCAGTCGATGATGCGTCCCCAGTCGCCCAGGGTCGGCAGTTGCCGGGTCCACCGCAGGTGCCCACCGATCTCTGCTTCCGCCTCGACGAGGTGCACGGCGGCAAGGCCTCGGCGCGCGAGCGTCAAGGCGCACTCCATCCCTGCGGGCCCCGCGCCCACCACGAGCGCCGAGCGATCGGGGCGATCGATCGGCGGCACGTCCTCGGGGTGCCAGCCCCGGCGATACTCCTCCCCGGCGGTGGGATTCTGCACGCAGCCGACATGCGCGAACTGCTCCTCCTTGAGGATGCACACATTCGACCCGGTGCACTCCCTGATGTCTCCGTACCTTCCCTCGGCGATCTTGCGCGGCAGGAACGGGTCGGCGATCGCGGGACGCGCAGCTCCGATGAGGTCGACAGCTCCGGAGCGAACGATCGACGCCATGAGGTCCGGACTGGTGTAGCGACCCACACCCACGATCGCCTTCCCCGTCGCCTCGCGCACCCGCAGGATCCACGGCCGCTGATGCCCCTCCGGGTAGTAGCGGGATGTGCCCGAATCCTCGGGCCACGCACCGACATTGACGTCAAAGAGATCGACGATCGGGTCGAGCATCGAGACAACCTCGAGCATCTCCTCGACGTGAACCCCGGGCAGGCTGTCGCGTCCATCGATGCACATACGGGTCGCGATCGCACAGTCCTGTCCCACCGCTTCCCTCACCGCTTCGACGGTCTCGATATGGAATCTCGCCCTGTTCGCGAGTGATCCGCCGTAGCCATCAGTGCGCTGGTTGGTGGCCGATGACAGGAACTGCGTGAGCAGGTAGCCGTGGGCTCCGTACACGTAGACGATGTCGTATCCGGCGTCACGGGCGCGCTTCGCCGCGGTCACGAAGTCGCGCTGCACTCGCGAGATGTCGTCCACCGACATCTCGCGCGCGCCGGCGCCCCAGATGATCTCGGCGCCGGTGGCACTCGGTGCGATGCGCGTGGCACGGGACGCGCCATTGACGCTCACCGCGCCGCCGTGGAAGAGCTCGATGCCTGCCAGGGATCCGTGAGCATGCACCGCGTCGGCGGTCAGCCGCAGATTGGCCACGTCGAGGTCATCCCAGATCTCCGCCGCGACGGCCGGGCTCTCCTCGGAGTCGGTGGACACCGGTGCGTACTCGACGCAGACACCGCCCCAGCCGCCCTCGGCCTTCATGCCGCGGAAGGCGGCCTGCGTCCGGGGCTTGATCGAGCCGAATCCGGTGGCGTGCGGCACCTGGTAGAAGCGATTGGGCAGCGTCTTGGGGCCGATCCGGACAGGTTCGAACAGGATCGCGTGGCGCGGTTCCATCGCCACTAGCGGACTCGTGTGCGCTCAGGATCGTAGAAGGGCGCGAACTGCAAGGTCGCCGGATAAGCGCTCCCATTGATCACGACCTCGAAGCCACCACTGGCAAGCCAGTCGGCGGTGACACCTTCGGCGTTGTCCACGGTCGCGAGACCGACCGACGTGCCCAGGGTGTGCCCGAAGCCGCCCACCTGGACGTAGCCGACCCATGTGCCGTCCTTATAGACCGGCTCGCTGCCATGCAGGCGCGGCGCAGAGTCGTCGACACGCAGGGGGACGAGGCGACTGGTGCGGTCCGCGCGCAACTTCTCCAGCGCGGCCTTGCCCCGGAAGTCGACGGGCTTGTCCCAGGCGACGGCAAAGGACAGGCCCGCCGACACGGGCGTATCCGTCACATCGATGTCGATGCCGTAGTCGCGATAGGCCTTCTCCAGTCGCAGCCCGTGCATCGCAGCCAGTCCGACGGGTCGGAAGCCGAGATCGGTGCCCGCGGAGTGGAGGGTCTGCCACACCGACACGGCCTGATCACTCGGGATGAGGAGCTCGAATCCGAGCTCTCCGACGTAGGTCACGCGCAGCGCTGTCACGCGCGAGTAGCCGATCTCGATCTCACGTGTCGTGAGATAGGGGAAGGCGTCTTCTGACAGGTCATCGGGGCTCACGCGCTGGAGGAGTTCGCGAGAGTTCGGTCCCTGGATCGTGAGCAGGCAGTACGCCGCCGTCATGTCGGTGACGGTGGCGAACTCCCCCACGCGCACCTCGTCCCGCAGCATCCGCTCGACCCGGCGGTGGGTGACATCGGAGACGATCACCATGAATTTATCCTGCGCGAGCCTGGTGACCGTGAGGTCCGCGAGGATGCCGCCGGCGTCATTGCACCACTGCGTGTACGTGACTGACCCGACGTTTCCTGCCACGGCATTCGCGCTCAGCCGGTCGAGGATCGCCGCGGCATCGGGGCCCTGCACGAGGAACTTCGACATCAAGGTCATGTCCATCGCACCGACCGCCTCGCGGACCGTGCGATGTTCCTCTGCGACCCACGGGCCCCAGAAGCCGGCGTCCCACGTCCACGGGATCTCGCGCTCAGGCTCGCCCTCGGGGTAGAACCACTCAACGAACTCCCACCCGGCCGAATCGGCAAAGTGGGCGCGATGAGCAACCCAGACGTCATGCAGGGGTGATCGTCGGATGCCGCGCGCCGAGTGATTGTGGAAGGTCGGGTAGGTGCCATCGCCAAAGAGCACGCCGAGTTGTTCCACGATGCGCTCGGAGCGGAAGCGCCGGGTGTTCTGGAAGGGCAGTCCGCGCTCGATCGTGTAGCCGGCGATATCCATCGGGCAGATACCCGTGGTGATCCAGCGCGCCATGATGCTGCCGACGCCGCCGCCGAGCAGGATGCCGACCGAGTTGAGTCCCGCGGCGATCCACAGCCCGTCCACCTCGGGAGCCGGGCCGAGCATCGGGGCCGCATCGGCGGTGAAGCTCTCGGGGCCGCAGAAGAACGTGCGCACGCCCGCCTCCGACAGCGACGGGATGCGCTCCATGGCCTTCTCGAGGAAGGGCGTCATGCGCTCCCAGTCCGGAGGGATGGTGCCGAACGCGAAGTCCTCGGGCGCACCCTCAGGATGCCATCCGGCCGCCTCGGGCTCGAAGAGTCCGACGAGCATGCCGCCGCCCTCTTCGCGGAAGTAGCCGTAGCAGTCGAGGTCCTCGATGATCGGCAGGTCGCGGTGCACGCCCTCCATCGGCTCGGTGAGCAGGTAGTAGTGCTCGGCCGCCTGCAGCGGCACGTCGACACCGGCCTTGGCCGCGAGCTGGCGAGTCCACAGGCCGGCCGACAGCACCACCGTGTCGGCCAGGACATCGCCGCGATCGGTCGTGACACCCGTGATGCGGTCACCTTCGCGCAGGAATCCGGTGACGAGGACGCCCTCCGCGATCGTGGCGCCACGCGACTTCGCCCCCTTGGCCATCGCAGTAGCGACCCCGACCGGATCCGCGCGACCCTCGTCGGCGACGAAAGACCCGCCCACGAGGTCATCGACCTTCGCCAGCGGCCAGAGCTCCGCGATGCGCTCCGGGCCGACGATCTCATTGGGCACGCCGTAGCCGACCTGGAAGTCACGCTCACGGATGAGGGTTTCCATACGCTCGGGCGTCGTGGCGACGGAGAGATGCCCGACGGGGCGGAAGCCGGTCGAGTGACCCGTCTCCTCTTCCAGTCGCTCGTAGAGATCACGCGAGTAGCGGCACATCCACAGGGACGTCTCGTCGTGGAATCCCGCACTTGTGATGAGTCCGGCGGCGTGCCAGGTAGTCCCGGCTGTGAGCTCGTGCTTCTCGAGCAGGAGGACGTCGGTCACACCGAGTTGGGTCAGGTGATAGGCGATCGAGCATCCAATGACTCCGCCCCCCACGATGACGACCCGGGCCCGAGTGGGCAGCGCGTCCACGATTCCTCCATCTGCGTGGCGCCCGTAGGCGCGTGAGTGACTACAGGGTGTTGGCGAGCGAGGTGACGTCGGTGTTCTCTCCCTGCCTGCGCGTCCACCGACGGTAGGCCAGCCAGCCCACCACGATGACGATGGCGGATACGGCCAGGATGATCGAGGCCATCGCGTTGAGCGCGGGAGTCGGAGCGGCTCTGGCTACCTGGTAGATCCGCATCGATGTCGTCTCGGTTGATGCGTCCGATGAGAGATATCGCACGATGACGAAGTCGTCGAGGACGTCCGCGAAGACAAGGATCGAGCTGACCAGGATGGCCGGGAACAGCATCGGCAGGATGACGCGGCGCACCGCGCCAAGCGCACTCGCGCCGAGATCGCGGGCTGCCTCCTCATAGTGCGTCCCGATGGTGAGCAGTCGAGCCCGGCAGATGACGATGGGATAGGCGAGCTGGAAGGTCACGAGCCCGATTACCTGCGCCCACGTACCCAGGCCGAAGGGGGTCGCGAGGTAGGTCACCATGAACAGCAGTCCGATGGCGAGGGCGATCTCCGGGATGACGAACGTGATGAGGGCGAGGAAGTTCGCCCCCTGCGGCAGCCGGCCGCGCCAGCGATCCAGAGCGAGCGCGAAGAGCACGCCGATGGGCACCGTGATGAGCGTCGCCATGATGGCGAGCAGGACCGTGTGGGTCAGCGCATTGCGGATCGTCTCGTCGTTGAGGACTGAGCCATCGGGATCCCAGGTGTACCAACGCAGGGAGAACCCCTGCCAGGTGCTGCGCGAGCGTCCCTCGTTGAATGAGAACAGCACGGTGATCGCGACCGGGACCAACGCCCAGAGCAGATAGATGACCGTGAGGGTAGCCAGGCCGTATGCACGCGCGTCGGAAGTCCCGCGCAGGCGTCGACGCCGGCCCCCCTTGGACTCCTCGAGGATGGCCTCGGCCGGGGCCGCGGACACGGTCATGACCGCACCTCCGCCCGGGCATTGCTGCGCGTGTACAGGATCATCGGGATCAGGAGCACCAGCAGGACGAGGATGAGCAACGCTCCCGCCTGACCGGACTGCCCGGGCGTCGCGATCGACAGGTTGATCAGGTTGCCGATCATCGCGGTGTTGGGCGACTTAGACAGCATGTCCGAGGTGAAGTAATCACCCATCATCGGCAGTGAGATGAGCAACGTTCCCGCGACTATGCCCGGCAGGCTCATCGGCAGGACCACGCGGCGGAAGAGGTCGAAGCCGCTGGCGCCTAGGTCGCGGGCGGCTTCGAGGAGGCTGGGGCTGATCCGGTCAAGTGCTGCGAAGAGCGGAAGCAGCATGTAGGGCACGTAGCCATAGATCAGCCCCATGACGACCGTGTAGGGATTGCCGCTCAGCCAGTTGATATCCAGGGGGACCGTGCCGCCGAGGGTGATGATCGAGTTGACCAGCCCATCGGGCTGCAGCAGGTTGATCCACGCAAGCATGCGCATCATGTAGGAAATGAAGAACGGAGCTACGAGGAGGGCGAGGACCAAGCCCTTGTATTTGCCGGCGTATCGCGCGGTGAAGTAGGCCACGGGAAAGGCGATGATCAGGCACGACACCACCGCAATGACGACGTAGAGAAGCGTGCGCAGGACAGCGGGGAGGTAGAAGTTGTCCGGACCGACCAATCGATCCCAGACGACCCCGACCTGCGTGAACTGCCACTCGAGCGGATTCCAGATGGGCACCGGCGACCTGAAAATCGGATCGACCGTGCCGAATGACACGCACAGGACGACATAGAGCGGGACGAGGAAGAACAGGGCGATCCACACCATCGCGGGAAGGCCGAGAACGGGCCAAAGGAACCGCGTGGAGCGATCGCCCACCTACGCACCGGCCTTGAACTGCTGCCAGATCGCCTGGTACTCGGCCTCGACCGCCGGCGGGAGCTCCAGCAGCGGGTACCCGACCTGGAACCACTCCGGCTTCACGACAGCCGCTGCGAGGTTCTCGGGCACCCAACCGTCGGCCACCATGGTGTCCGGCGACAGCGACTTCATCGGCGGCTGGTAGCCGACCCAACTGAAGTTCTCGAGGGCGACATCGTTCGTGAGCATGTAGTTGAGGAAGTGGTGCGCCAGGACGGGGTTCTCGCCACCCTTAGGCAGACAGAGGAAGTCGTTGCCGATTAGGCCCTGGCCGGTCGGCGGGCTCCAGTAGCGCAGCACGGACGGATCGACACCCTCGGGCAGGTAGTACTGGCCGGTGATCATGTCGCCCGACCAGCATTGCGACAAGGACAGCACACCCTCGGGGATATCGGTGTAGCCCGTGATGGTGACACGCGGCTGGCTCAGGGAGAGCATCTCGAGCATGGCATCACGCGTCGCGCCGAGAACCGCCGGATCGGCGGTGTTCACGTCCGTGCCTCCGTCACGCAGGATCGTCATGCCGATGACCTCGCGGTCGTCATCGAGCACAGCGATCTCGCCGGCGTACTTGCTGTCCCAGAAGACGTCGTAGGGGTTGGGTCGAGCGCCGATGTCCTCGGGGATGAGGTCATTACGCCAGCCAATTCCCGTGGTGTAGACGGTGTAGGGCACGGTGTACTGCCACTCCTGGTCGTACCAGGGGTTCTGGAACTCATCCCACGCATCGGAGATCTTCGGGATGTAGCTGTGATTGAGCGGACGGATGAGATCGCCGTACACGAGCCTGCCGAGGTAGTTGTACGTGAGGAATGCGACGTCGTAGGGCACCGAGCCAGTGCGGATCTTGGTGAGGGCCTCGGGCAGGTCATTGAACGTCGACAGTTCGACGGTGACGTTGTAGTCCTTGTACTCCTCCTGGAAGCCCTTGAGCACTCGGTTCCATACGTAGTCCGGGTAGTTATAGAGCCGCAACGTTGCATTCGCCTCCGGCTCGAGGTCAGACGCGATCGGCTCGTTGCCCGGGTTGATCGGCCACTTCACCGGGTTCTGCGGTGAGGCGATCGGGATGCCAGACTCGCTCGGACTGGGGGCCGCAGATCCCGAGGCGGAACTCGCTGCCGACGACGCCGCTCCGGTGGGTCCGCTCAGGGGCTGCTCCCGTGCACACGCGCCCAGGGCCCAGGCGGCGGGGAGGGCGAGAGCAGACGTCTGGAGCAACCGCCGACGCGATACTGGCCGGCGCGGCTGGGGGGACGGAGCCATGGCGATTTCCTCGACTTCCCTCGGCGTTGTGGGTCGATCCCTAGACTGATCGACGGTTCAGCATTTGGCAAGCACTTTGCCCCAATTGCAGGAGGATTGATGAGGCACGGAAACGGGGAGACGTCTCAGTGAAGGGGGGCAGCGTCTCCGTTATGGCCTTGCACAAGTCCTACGGCGAGGTGCCCGCTGTCCGCGGCATCGACGTGGACATTGCCGCGGGAGAGTTCTTCAGTCTCCTGGGCCCATCCGGATGTGGCAAGACCACGACTTTGCGGATGATCGCAGGATTCGAAACGCCCACGTCGGGCGAGATCCGCATCGACGGCAGCGATGTCTCCAAGGTGCCGGCGAATGATCGCCCCGTCAACACGGTCTTCCAGAACTACGCGCTCTTCCCCTTCATGACCGTCGAAGACAACGTCGCCTTCGGGCTGCGTTATCAGAAGGTCGGCAAGGCTGACGCCAAGCGCAAGGTCGGCGAAGCACTCGAGATGGTGCGCATGGGCCAGTACGCCAAGCGCCGGCCCGGGCAACTCTCTGGTGGCCAGCAGCAGCGCATCGCACTCGCCCGCGCCATCGTGCTTGGACCTCGCGTCCTTCTGCTCGACGAACCCCTCGGGGCCCTGGACGCAAAGCTCCGCAAGGCGCTTCAGATCGAGTTGAAATCCCTGCAGGAATCGCTCGGCATCACCTTCATCTACGTCACCCACGACCAGGAGGAAGCCCTGACGATGTCGGACCGGATGGCGGTCATGGCCGGGGGCCTGATCGAGCAGATCGGGACTCCGGAGGAGGTCTATGACTCCCCGGCAACGGCGTACGTCGCGGACTTCCTCGGCAGCGCCAACGTCCTCAGCGTCGAGGTGGTCGGCTCAGGCGGCGAGGGCCGGACCGCGATCCGGGTCGCCGGCCAGGACGTGGTCTGCCGGGGTACCGCTGCCGCCGGCGACGACGTACGACTGGTCATCAGGCCGGAGCGTCTCACCCTTGAGCCCATCGGCGACGAAGCAGGATCCCTGCAGGGCACGGTGCTGCGCAGTATCTACCAGGGCGCGACGACGGACATCATCGTCACGCTCGGTGATGGCTCCGAACTCGTCGTGCGCAGGCCGAGTGAGCGCGCAGGTGAGCACTCTTCTGGTGACAGCGTCACGGTGCACTGCCGACCCGATGCGATGCGCCTGCTCCCCGTCGGAGCGATGGCCGACTAGGCGCTGGCCGTCTCCTGCACCGCCGCCAGCGGCTGACCGAGGTAGCCCCGGGCGACCATGGTGACGAACTGGTAGATCGCGTCCTCATCCGGTGATAGCGGTCCGGGCTCAGCGAATCCGCTGTCGAGGCCGCGCTGCACCGACTCGCACGCGCCCCAGTCCTCGCGATTGGTGATATCCCAGAAGTCCATGGCGTACGCCGGGCTGAATCCAGGCTTGTCGAGGGCCTCCGGCGGGAACGCCCACTGGCACTCCACCCAGGTCTCGCGCGGCGACAGCGGAACCATGCGATGGGTCATGACGTAGTCAGGGTGAAGGCTCACGAGCAGGTTGGGGAAGATGCCGATGTAGTCGATACGCCGCTGCTCCAACTCGCTGAGACCGGGAATGAAGACGCCGTCGCTGTGACCGTCAAGTGACATCGTCACGGCGTGAGGACGCAGGTCCTGCCAGCCGCCGACCCAGACACCCGCCGATGGAGCCCAGTTCTCACCGCTCTCCGGCGGGCTGACCTGGCAGAGCTCGGGGTGGATCGACGAGCAGTGGTAGCACTCCTGGTAGTTCTCGATGACGATCTTCCAATTGGCCTGGATGACGTACTCGTGGCGACCTTGGACGATCAAACGCTCGGGCGCGTACTGGGCGATGCGCTCCTCCAGCCCGGCAACGTGACGCGACAGCGGACCCGCGAGGCCGGAGATATCGAGGAAGATCCAGCCGTGCCACTCCTCGACGGTGATCGGCCGCAGGGGGAAGTCCGCCATGTCGAAGTTACCGAACCCGGTGTAGCCCGCGGCACTGAAGAGCTCACCGTCGAGCTTGTAGGACCACGAGTGGTAGGGGCAGGTGATGGCGCGAGCCTTCGTCGACGATCCGCACGGCAGGATCTCGTGACCACGGTGGCGGCAGGTGTTGGCGAAAGCACGAAGGGTGCCATTCTCGCCGCGCACGAGCAACACTGTCGTGTCGCCCACCTTGTCCGCGCGCTGCATGCCCGCCTCGGCGATCTCGTCACTGCGGCCGATGCACTGCCAGCCCCGGAAGAACTGCTGCTGCTCCCAGGCGAACACCTCATCGGAGGTGTACGCCGCCACGGGGAGCATGCGACTCTCGCCAAATGGAGCCAGAGTCCGAGCGAGTTGGTCGGACGGCAGGGGCGCAGGAGTGAAGTGGGAGGCCATGCGCCACATCCTAGAAGCCTCCGGAGTCGCGCTCCAAGCGGATCGCGCCGATGCCGGCACGTCCTCGGCGCCGCGTGCATGTACCGGCCCAGGGTGTAATCGATTGCGCAATCGATTACACCTGTCTACATCACGACGGCGTCAACCGCGATGCACGTCGTCGCGCCCACGATAAAGGGGTTGACCTCGACCAGATCCCAGCCTTCCGCCAGAAGCGCCTCTCCGACGCCGGATGCGGCCCGGCACAGGGCACCGATGGCAAGAGCCCTTCCTCCGCGGCCACCTGAGAGCATCGGGAGGCCGCGAAGGGTCTCCAGGGCTGCCCGAACGCGATCGGCGGACGCAGGCAGGGGGATGCACGCCACATCCGACAGTGCCTCCGCCCACACCCCGCCGAACCCGATGGTCAATGTGGGCACGACGCCGTCACGGCGCGCGGCGACGAGCACCTCGACCCCTGACGGCACCATCTGCTCGACGAGCACGCGCGCACCGGGCGCGAAGGCGAGCATCCGCGAGCACTCTCGGGCGAGGGCGTCATCCGAGGTGATTCCGACGGCCACCCCGCCCACGTCGCTCTTGTGGATCACACCCTCGGCGAGGATCTTGAGCACGACCGGGTAGCCGATTCCACGCGCAGCCTCGACAGCATCCGCGGCCGTGACCGCGGCCACGGCATGAGGGACCTCGACTCCGTGTCGTGCGAGCAGCACCTTGGCCTGTTGCTCGTCCAGTGAGCGTGGATCGGTCGGCGATGCGACAGCATCGGCGATCGCGCTCAATCGCGCGGGATCCACAGAGGACTGCTGCAGCACCCCGATCGCGCGCAGAGCATTGTCCACGCCCGCGACGACGCCCTCGGCCGCCTGCCCAGGCGTGGTCGCCACCACAAGCGTGTCGACGCCCGCGCGCGCCCCTCCGAGAACCCCTCCTGCACGCGTCGCCTGCCACTCGGCGAGTGGGCCGGGAGGCAGGCCGGGCGGTTCGTCCTGGACGTAGACCACGTGCCCAACGTGCGGGTCGCGCGCCACGGCCTCGGTGAGCGCAGCGATCGCCTCGGTGTCGGCCCACACCATTGCCGTGTGATCGAGTGGATTCGCGACGGTCGCCGCAGGCGGAAGCAGGTCACGTAGGCATTGAGACGTGTCATCCGACAGGTCGGACAGCACCACGCCGAGGTCGTCCGCGATATCCGCGACGATCGCCGCATCACCGCCCGAGCAGGTGAGGAACGCCGCACCCCGCGGATCGCGCCGACCCCGGGAGAGAGCGCGCGCCGTCTCGAGGAGCTCGAGTGGTTGGTGCACCATCACGCCGCCAGCCTCGGCAATGAGCGAGGCGAAGACTGCCTGGTCTCCGACGAGCGCAGCGGTGTGAGCTGCTCCGACCGCGGCTCCACGCGCACTGCGGCCCGCCTTGAGCACGACGACACGCACATCCCGCTCGGCGCAGGCGGCCAGCGCCCGGCACCAGCGCTCGCCATCGCCGTCGCCTTCGACGTACATCGCCACGGCGCGCACGCCGTCGAGACGGGCGACCTGCTCCAGCAGTGTCGGGGTGTCGACGACCGCGGCGTTGCCCGATGAGATCACCGTATGCAGGCCCTCGCCCTCACGATGCGCCATCCCGACCACACCGATGTTGCCGCTGTCGGAGATGAGCGCGACTCCACCCGGCGACTTGGGCAGCGTCACCGCGTCGCCCCACAGCGGCGCACGCGCGGGAACGCTGACCATGCCATTGCCATTCGGCCCGATGACGGGCATGGACCGCGCGGCTGCGACCAGTTCGCCCTGAAGATCCACCCGACCAGCCTCAGCGAATCCCGCGGCGTAGACGATGGCGCCTCCGCATCCGAGCTCGGCAGCAGCAGCAACGTACGACGGCACGGTGTCCGCAGGCGTCGCGATGACGACCGCGTCCACGGCACCGGCGTCGGCGAGAGTAGGCACGCAGGCGACTCCCGCCGCGGATGAACGCGTGGGGTGAATTCCGATCACGGCGCCTGGGAATTCGGCGCGTGCGAGATTGAGCAGCGTCGTGTGCGCGTAGGTGCCCTCGCGCTCGGTCGCACCGACGACCGCGACGGACCGCGGAGCCAGCAGACGACTCAGATCGACCATCTGAAGGACCTCACGTGAGCATGGCTCGCACGCCGCGGCGCTCGAGGGAGCGCGCCACAATGAGGCGCTGGATCTCCGACGTGCCCTCCCAGATGCGATCGACGCGCAGCTCGCGCCAGAAGCGCTCGGCAGCGGTCGTGCGCATGTAGCCACGCCCTCCGAAGATCTGCAGTGCACGATCAGCACACCTGTTCGCCGCTTCGGAGCAGAAGAGCTTCGCCATGGATGCCTTGCCATGGATGAGCTTCGGGTCGGCACCAGCATCGGCCATCGCCGCGACCTCCAGGCCGAGAAGTCGCCCGGCAGCCGCATCGGCCGCGCTATCGGCGAGCGGGAAGCTCACCCCCTGATGGTCGATGAGGCGTGCACCGCCCTGCTCGCGGTGCACCGCCCAGTCGAGCGCCTCTGCGATGAGGCGCTGCATCGCGCCCACGCTGCGAGCAGCGATGCCCAGACGCTCCTCCATGAACCACTCGCGCTGCAGATCATCGCCCTGGCCCACGCCGCCGATGATGTCGTCGTCGTGGACGACAACATCGGTGAAGCGCAGCGTGGGGTGGCCATGCGGATAGGTGTGCGTGAAGGGCACATCCGCGATCGTCTCGATGCCGGGGGAATCCGCCGGGACCGCGAAGAGCGTGGGCAATCGCTCGCCGCCCACCTCGGCGTAGGCCATGACCACGATGACCGCCGCAACCGACCCGAAGGTGACGAACCACTTCTCGCCGTTGATGACCCAGCGGCCATCGCCCGTGGGCACAGCGGTGGTGGTCATGCCTGATGGATCGCTGCCGGCATTCTCTTCGGTGACGGCGTACGCGTCATGCAACTCACCGCGCAGCGCAGGGATGAGCCAACGCTCTTGCTGCGCGGGGCTCGCGTGCTTCCACACGTTGTAGGCATTGGGGATGTACCACGTGACTCCATTGGTCGTCCTGCCCAACTGCTCCTCGACAAGGAACCACTCCGTCACGCTCCAACCATGGCCACCGTGCTCGCGCGAGTGCGGACCACCGTTCACGCCATACTCCGTCGACTTCTCGCGAATGAGTGCCTGCGCTTCAGGGGGCAGGGGACCGCCGGCGAGTTCAGCGGTCACCTCGAGCGGGATGAGCACCTCGTCGACGAAGGCCGCGGCCCGGGCCCGCAGATCCTGGGCGGTTTTGGGGGTATCGGTGCTCATATCTCTCCACATGGATGTCAGGATGGTGCTGTCAGGGTTGGACTGTCTGGACCAGGTGCCCATCAGGCTATCTGAATGAGCGTTCAGTCCGAGGGTTTCGGGAGGTTCGTTGGCCAAGGGGACGATGGCGTCGTCGGGATCGCTCTCGGCGAAGGCACCCGAGGAGCGCCGCGAGCGCATCCTCCGGGCGACGGTCGACGTCGTCCGCACGCGCGGCTTCGCGGGCGCGCGTGTCTCCGATATCGCCGAGGCCGCCGGTACCTCGCAGGGACTCGTCCTCTATCACTTCCGCTCCCTAGCGGGAGCTCTGGATGCAGCCCTCACCCTTCTCGAGGACGAGTTCTACGACGATCTCGCCCATGACCTGCAGGAGCAGGTGGGCCCGGTCGAGAGACTTCGTCACATGGCGGACCTCGGCGCCGGCTTGGGACCTGCTGTCGGCGATTGGCGTCTCTGGCTGGAGTTGTGGGTCCGGGCCCTGCACGACCCCGATGCCCGTGAGACACGCGAGTCGCTCGACAGGCGGTGGCGGGCGGCCCTGCGTGAGGTCATCGCTGAGGGTGTGGCAGCAGGCGCCTTCGATCCGGTCGATGCCGACGCCGCGGCGATTCGACTGGCGTGCCTCATGGACGGCTTGGCCATCCAGCTCGCCCTCGAGGATCCCGGCATGACCCCCGCGCGACTCGCGGACCTGTGGTGGGAGTCGGCGGTCATCGAATTGCGCATGCGCGCCTGATCCCCCACGCGCCTGATCCCCCAGGTGCGACCTCATCGCGACACGGAAACCCCGGCGCACGCTTGCTGAACGCCCATTCAGGGTGTTACCCTCGGCCATATCCTGAACGAACGCTCAGGATCGAGGATGTGAGATCGATGGATACGCCCGGCAGGACGCGGCAGCAGGCCCGTGACCATCTGCTGCTCAACTTCACCGACATGGGCGAGTACGCCGAGGCCGGCTCCAAGGTCATCGTGCGCGGTGAAGGCTGCGAGGTCATCAGTGACACCGGCCGGCGCTACATCGACGGACTCTCGGGGCTGTTCTGCAGCAACCTCGGGCACTCCTACGGCGACGAGATCGGGCGAGCGGCGCACCGCCAGCTCGCCACGTTGCCCTTCACCCCCACCTGGTACCTCGCCCATCCCCCGGCAGCCGAACTCGCCGAGATGCTCGTCGAGCGAGCTGCCCCCCTCGGCATGCAACGCGTGTACTTCGCCAACAGCGGCGGCGAGGCCGTAGAGTCCGCGTGGAAGCTCGTGCGCCAGTGGCATGCAGCCAACGGCGAGCCGCAGCGCACCAAGGCCATCGCCCGCCGCATCGCCTACCACGGCACCACCCTGGGTGCGCTCAGTTTCACCGGCATGACCGAGTGCCGATCGGGCTTCGAGCCGCTCGCGGTGCCGACGACGCACCTGTCCCCGACCTACGCCTACCGCCATCCCGCCGGGGATGACCCCGAGGCATTCACTCGCGCGCTGCTGGACGAGGCCGAGGAGGCGATTCTTTTCGCCGGCCCCGAGCAGGTCGCGATGCTCATCGCCGAGCCCGTGCAGAATGGCGGCGGCGCCTTCGTCCCACCGCCTGGCTACTGGCCCGGCCTGCGCGCCCTGTGTGATCGCTACGGCATCGTCCTCGTCGCCGACGAGACGATCACGGCGTACGGCCGCGTCGGCGAGTGGTTCGCCTCCAGCCTCTTCGGCGGCCGCCCTGACATCATCACCTTCGCCAAGGGCGTCACCGCGGGCCACGCGCCCCTCGGCGGCTTCCTCATGACCGAGGCGATGGCAGCCCCCTTCGTCACAGGTGGTCACACCTACATGCACGGACACACCTATTCCGGTCATCCCCTGACGACCGCAATCGGTGCAGAGGTATTGCGCATCTACGAGCGCGACCGGATCTTCGACAATGTGCGCACGCTCGCCCCGCGGTTCGAGGCCGGGCTGCAGGAGCTACGACGCATCCCGCTGGTCGGCGATGTCCGCGGCATGGGCTACTTCTGGGCGCTCGAGCTCGTCAAGGACCGCACCACCAAGGAGCGCTTCACTCCCGAAGAGGCCGACTGGCTGCTGCGCAGTGAACTGTCGACCCACATGGACAACCTCGGGCTGCTGTGTCGCCTGGATGATCGCGGCGAGCCCGTGATCCAACTGTCTCCCCCGCTGGTGAGCGACGCGGCCATGCTCGATCGCATCGTGGACATCGTTGGTACGGCCACGGAGCGAGCCTGGACGGCATGGAGTGAGTCCAACGTGCCGAAGTCCCGCTCGCGGCGCGCCCCGGTGCCCGCCAGCGGCAAGCTCGGCGCCGCTTAGCCCCTGCCGGGGTCTTTCTCCGATCCCGTCATCATTGTCGTCTCACTGTGCCGCGTTTTTCGCGTGATCAGCGGGCGCCAAACGCGGCAGAGTGAGACGACGTCGCGATGAGTGCGCCTGCTATCAAACCGACCGGCCGCGTAGCCTCGTCGGCGACTACTCCCTGCCCGGGTCTTCCTCCGGCCCCGCATGGTCAGCGAGCCACTCGTTAGCAGGTGCGATCGCGCGCCAGTCACGACGTACGACGTCCAGGGCCTTGCGTGAGGCGAGCATCCTCTCGTCATCGTAGGTGCGGGTGAAGATCAGGCGCGTCATGCGCAACAGGTCGATGCGCGGATGATCGGCGTCATAGCCCTTAGGCCGGGTCTTCAAGGGCGCGCCGTCGATATCCCAGGCGGGCCTACCGCGCCGCAGCTTGATGATCTCGGCGTCCAGGGTCGCGACGGCCGGTGAGTCGATGGCGGCGCGCATGCGGGCGAGTTGCCCGGAGGTCGGGCCATACAAACCTCCCCCGACCATCAAGCCCGCGGCCGACACCTGGACGTAGTAGCCAACGCCGTCTTCGATCATCACGACCGCGCCTTGGTGATCCTTGATCGGCGTCTTGTCCTTGCTGAAGCGCGTGTCTCGATAGGGGCGGTAGATCTTGCCCTCACCGAACTCCTCCGCCAACTCGGCGAGCAAGTCTGCCATCGGCGCCTTGATCGACTCGTCGTACGTCGATCGATGCTTTTCCCACCACGCCTTGGTGTTGTGCGTGGCTAACTGCTCGTAGAAAGCGAAAGCAGACGGCGGGAATCCCGTGAAAGTCACACCTTGAGAGTAACGCTGTGAGGGGCGGCCCCCTCTCGGGAGCCGCCCCTCATGTGAAGCGGTAGCGCGGGGGACGAGAAGTCCGCCGCTGATGTGGACTAGAAGTCCATGCCGCCCATGTCGCCGCCCGGCATCGCCGGAGCCGCCTTCTCAGGCTTGTCTGCCACGACCGCCTCGGTCGTGAGGAACAGGCCCGCGATGGACGCGGCGTTCTGCAGGGCCGAGCGCGTGACCTTGGCCGGATCGATGATGCCGGCCTTGATCATGTCGACGTACTCGCCATTGGAGGCGTCCAGGCCGTGCCCGGCGGGCAGCTCCTTGACCTTCTCCACGATGACGCCGCCCTCGAGGCCGGCGTTGAACGCGATCTGGCGCAGCGGGGCGCTGATCGCCTGCTTGACGATGTCAGCACCGACAGCCTGCTCGTCGGTGAGACCGAGAGCGTCGATCTTCGGTGAAGCCGCGACCATGGCCTGGATGAGGGCCACGCCACCACCGGGCACGATGCCCTCCTCGACGGCCGCCTTGGCGTTGCGCACGGCGTCCTCGATGCGGTGCTTGCGCTCCTTGAGCTCGACCTCGGTAGCCGCGCCGACCTTGATGACGGCAACGCCGCCGGCCAGCTTGGCGAGGCGCTCCTGGAGCTTCTCGCGGTCGTAGTCCGAGTCGGACTTGTCGATCTCCGCACGGATCTGGTTGACCCGGCCTGCGATCTGCTCCGAATCGCCAGCGCCCTCGACGATCGTCGTCTCGTCCTTGGTGACGACAACCTTGCGAGCGCGACCGAGCAGCTCGAGGCCGGTGTTCTCCAGCTTGAGGCCGACCTCCTCAGAGATGACCTGGCCGCCGGTGAGGATCGCGATGTCCTGCAGCATCGCCTTGCGGCGATCGCCGAAGCCCGGGGCCTTGACGGCAACCGAGCGGAAGGTGCCGCGGATCTTGTTGACGACGAGCGTGGCCAGGGCCTCGCCCTCGACATCCTCGGCGATGATCGCCAGCGGCTTGCCCGACTGCATGACCTTCTCAAGGATCGGCAGCAGGTCCTTCACGGACGAGATCTTGGAGTTGACGATGAGCAGGTAGGGATCCTCGAGGACCGCCTCCATGCGCTCGGGGTCGGTGACGAAGTACGGCGAGATGTAGCCCTTGTCGAAGCGCATGCCCTCGGTGAGCTCGAGCTCCAGGCCGAAGGTGTTGCTCTCCTCGACGGTGATGACGCCTTCCTTGCCGACCTTGTCCATGGCCTCGGCGATGAGCTCGCCGACCTCCATGTCACCGCCCGCGGAAATCGCGGCGGTCGAAGCGATCTGCTCCTTGGTCTCGACGTCCTTGGCCATGTCGAGCAGCTGCTGGCTGACGACGTCGACGGCCTTCTCGATGCCCTTCTTCAGGGACATCGGGTTGGCGCCGGCGGCGACGTTGCGCAGGCCTTCCTTGACCAGGGCCTGGGCGAGGACGGTGGCCGTCGTCGTGCCGTCACCGGCGACGTCGTCGGTCTTCTTCGCGACCTCCTTGACCAGCTCTGCGCCGATCTTCTCGTAGGGATCCTCGAGCTCGATCTCCTTGGCGATGGACACGCCATCGTTGGTGATCGTGGGGGCTCCCCACTTCTTCTCGAGAACGACATTGCGGCCCTTGGGGCCGAGGGTGACCTTGACGGCATCGGCGAGCACGTTCATGCCACGCTCGAGCGACCGACGGGCCTCCTCATCGAATGCGATGATCTTTGCCATGGGGTGGAGTTCCTCCCGGGAACGACGTGAGGGGGAATCCCCTCCTTCGCGGCCGATGCCCGCGACGGACGACCCCGCATCGGGCGGAGCCTCACCGGCCAGGTTCTGTCACTCAGACTGCTCGAGTGCTAAGTCATTTTTAGCACTCTCGATCCGAGAGTGCAAACCCAGGAGGCGGGACCGGTGCCCCGACCCCAGGCCCGGCCGCACCCACGCCCCTCCTCATGAGCGACCCCCGGGCAGACTGGGCGGATGCACCCCGGAGCCCAGGCCTGGTTCGCCCAAGGGACAAGCTCCGTGTCCGACTGGCCCCGTGAGCGCGTCCTCGACCTCAAGGGCGAGCAGACCGTGACCGTGATCATCCCTGCGCGAGACGAGCAGGACACGATCGGCGACATCGTCGACGCGATCCGCCAGGGGCTCATGACGGGCTCCAAACCCCTGGTGGACGAGCTCGTCGTCGTGGACTCCGACAGCACGGACGGCACGGCCTCAGTCGCACGCGACGCAGGCGCCCGCGTCGTCGCGACGACCGACGTGCTCC